>DASYVL010000056.1 GCA_035937135.1 Terriglobales bacterium | reverse complement strand
AATCAACTGATTGCTGCAGCCCAACAGATCAAGGCAGCCCTGGGAGCGCCGTAGCACATTGGGAGGCAATGGCACGTCGAATACTGGCCATGATCTAGAATCGAACCCACGGATAAAGGGTCTTCAGATACCACAGTGCCGTTGAGTGCGCCGGAACCATTTGTTTTCCGCACAGATGCGGCGGGTATCGCAGGCGTTTGCAAGACGGAAGCTGAGAATGTAAAGGTCGCTGCCCTCGGCGGTGGCGTTCTCACGACTGCCCACGCGAGCCCGCATTCCCAGCCCGCGATTGCTCCGTCTTCACGTCCTTGGAGGTACTTAGGCAGTCTCCCGCGACGTGTAAGTAGTTGCAGATTCAGGTTGTACGAGGACTGAAAAGGCTGGCGTCGGCGGTTCGATTCCGTCCCTGGCCACCATCTTTCGCCCGCTTTCGCGGCGAATCCGCCCGGTTATTACGCTGGCCCGTAGCATGTCATATGCTCCCTATAAGTGCGATTTCACTTAAGGGCCGCCGCGCAGAGACTCCTGTTCCCCAACGGCATCCTGGCCGTTTTGGGGCTGTGGCTCGTTCTGACCTACGGCCAGAGATACGAGCAGAGCTTCACCCTGTTCGCCGCGTGTTTGCTGGCCTTGGCCGGGTTTCTGGCCGCGCGCGTCGGCTCGTTGCGCGCCTTCCTCGCCATCCTGGCGCTGGTCGGCGGCTTCGTCTTCCTCCGATTTGGACCCCATGAGCCCTCTTTCGACCGCTGCGCCGCCGCTCTTCTGGCCTGCGACCTCGGATTGCTTCTGCTGCTGGAAAACGCCTTTTTCGATTGGGAAGTGGTGATGTGGTGGACGGGCGTGCTCGCAGCGCAGTGGGCGATCTTCATTGGCGCGGCGTATTGGGCGCCCAACCTGATCCAGCCACTCGGCGCCAAGGCGTTCTCGCTCGGCGCCCTCGGCCACATCGGGCTGATCGAGGCGGTGTTCCTCGCGGTGTTGCTGGTTCATCTGGGCCGGTTCGTTTATTCCCCTGACCCGGTGGGCGCCGGGCTGGTGTGGGTGCTGGTGGTCCTGAGCCAGGGCCAGTCGCACCTGACGGCGATCCAGGGCTGCACTGCGCTGGCCGCGCTAATTGTGAGCATCTCGGCGACTGAGCATTCTCATTGGATCGCCTATCACGACGAGCTGACGCGCCTGCCCGGCCGCCGGGCCTTCAATCAGGCGCTGGCCAAGGCAGGAACGCGCTATTCCGTCGCCGTGGTGGACGTGGACCATTTCAAGAACTTCAACGATAGCTTCGGGCACGACGCTGGGGACCAGGTACTGCGCATGGTGGCCACCAACCTGGCTGGCGTGGGCGGCGGAGGCACCGCCTACCGTTGCGGCGGGGAAGAGTTCGCCGTCTTTTTTCCCGGCGTTGCCTTGAAGCAGGCAGCGGCTTCGGTGGAGGAGGTACGCCGCGCCATCGAGCAGGACGTGTTCGTGGTGAGCGGACCGGAGCGCAGCCAGCGCCAGCGGGCAGGGCGGCGGACCTCGTCGCGGCGCGTGCGGCCGGGCTCGCCGGTGGAGACGGCGGTCACCGTCAGCATCGGCGTCGCCGAAGCCATGCCGCGGACCAACAGCCCGGAAGAAGTGGTCAAGGCCGCCGACAAGGCTCTGTACACGGCCAAGCGCGAGGGCCGGAATCGCGTGGTCGTGTGACTGAGGTCCTCCGCGCGCCCAGCATGCCCGAGATCGAAGGCTTTGGCAAAAGCGCGCACCACCTCTTCTTGAACCCGACCGAGGATGGCTTTCTGACCAGCGCGGGCAGAATCCGGTTGGCACGGACCGGAGGATGCAGTAACGTAACGGCCCATGAGTCCGGAGCACAATGAGTTGGAGGAGCTCAAACAGCGGCTGGCGGCGCTGACCCAGCGCGTCTATCGCCTGGAGCAGCAGGCCGGGCTGGAGCCGCTGAAGCCGGTGCTGGCCGCGCCGGCGCCCAGCATCGCTGCGCCTCCCGCCGCGCCTGTTCCTGCGTTTGCCGTGCCGCAGGCGGCCGTAGCACGCGCAACTCCGGCGCTTGCTCCTGTGGCTGCCGCGCCCAAGGAAAACCTGGAATCCCGCATCGGCGCCCACTGGCTGAACCGTATCGGCATCGCCGCTATGTTTTTCGGCGGCTTCTACTTCCTCAAGTGGGAAGTCGAAAACGACAAGCTCGGCGCGGCGGGACGCATTTCGCTTTGGCTCTTGATCGGAATCGGCGTCATTGTTTGGAGCGAGGTCTTTCGCAAGCGGGGCTATCGCATCTTTTCCTTTTCGCTGAAGGCTGTGGGCATCAGCGCCCTTTACCTCTCTTTGTGGGCGGCATTTCAGACCTATCACCTGATTCCTGGTGGCGCCGCCTTCTTCGCCATGGCCATGGTGACCGCGGCCACGGCCACGCTGGCCTTGCGGCAGGACGCTGAGCTCCTCGCTGCGTACGCCATCGCCGGCGGCTTTACCACTCCGCTGCTGCTTTCCACCGGCCAGAACCGCGAGCTGGAGCTCTTCGCATACGTGGCGGTGCTGGACCTGGGTGCGCTGGTGCTGACCGCGGTGAAGCCCTGGCGGCGGCTGCTGATCGGGAGTTTCGTCGGCACGCTGATCCTCTACGTCGGCTGGTACGGCACCTTTTACCACCAGGACGACCAGTTGCGGCTTACCTTCGCCTTCGCCACCGTGTTTTTCGTGCTGTTCGCCATGGTGCCGCTGACGCGGGCGCCGCGCGCCATCGCCGATACCTCCAAGCCCGCGGCCGAATTCCTTCCTGTCCTGGTGATCTTGGCGCTGGCCAACGCGGCCGCCTACTTCCTCCAGATCTGGGACATGCTCGAAGGGGTGAACCGCCACGCCATCGCCTGGATTTCGGTGGGCCTGGCGGTGGTGTATCTGGTGCTCTTCCAGCGCCTGAAGGGGCTCTACAAGGCGGGCACGCCGGAGAAGCCGCGTCCCCACATCCTGCCGCTGTTGCATGTCGCTTTGGCCACCGGCTTCCTCGCCGTCGCCATCCCGATGCGCATGGAGACGCACTGGGTCACCATCGGATGGTTCATCGAAGCAGGCGTGCTGCTGTGGATCGCCGACCGAACGGAAACCGACTTCCTCCGCGACCTCGCCATCGCCGCCCTGGGACTGGGCGTGATCAGGCTGCTGTTCTTCGACAACTTCTATACGGTCCTGCTCTTCTTCAATGCCCGCATGGCCACCTACGGCGTGGCCATCGCGGTGCTCGCCGGGTTGGTGTGGCACGCGCAAAAGCGCGGCGCCAACCGCCTGTGGTCGGCGATTCCCGTGGTCGCTATCAACCTGCTGGCCCTGGTCGCGCTGACCGCCGAGATTTCCGACTTCTTCTCGCAGAAGATGACCAGCGGCCTCTGGGTAGAGATCCACAACCTGCGCCTGGCGCGTGACTTCACCTACTCCGCTCTGTGGATGGTCTACGGCGCCGGGCTGCTGCTGGTGGGCTTCCGGAAGCGCTCCGCCTTCCTGCGCTGGCAGGCGCTCATCCTCATCGCGATGACTGTAGTCAAGGTCTTCGTCTACGATGTCTCGGAGCTGGAGAAGGGCTACCGCATCCTGAGCTTCATCATCCTGGGTGTGCTGCTGCTGGGGGTCTCGTTCGTCTATCAGAAGGACTGGCTGAAGCTCTCCGGCAGCAAGGGAAAGGAGCCGGTATGAGGAAGTCACGGCTCGCGCTTCTGCTTGCGTTTCTTTCCACCGCCGCCACAGCTTCCGACCTGAATCCGGCGTACTTCTCCAACGTGCGCGAGGTGCGCATCACTCATCCCGACCGCCAGAACTACCCGGTGGTGGACCCGGAGTTGTGGGACAAGGGCAGCACCAGCCTGGGCGACCTGCGCCTGGTGACCGCCTCGGGGGCCGAGATTCCATATGCGATGGTGGTCAAAGAAGGCAGCTCCAGCACGCATAAGACCGAGGTCAAAGTGCTGCAACTGGGCACGGTCCGGGGCGCGACGGACTTCGTGCTCGACGTCTCCGCCGTCGCCGAGTACGACCAGGTGCGGCTGAGCCTGGGCACGCGGGACTTCATCGCTCACGCCACGGTCGAGGGGCGCGACGACCTCGCCAAACCGCCGGTCACGCGGCTCGGCACCTACACGCTCTACAATTTCGCGCGCGAGTTTCTCGGCTCGAACTCCACCCTGAAGCTGCCGCGCTCCCGCTTCCGCTACCTGCACATCCACATCGAGGGCGCGGTGACGCCGGATGAGGTCCTGGGCGCAACCGTCGCCGACATCGAAGAGCAAAAAGCGCAGTGGACGCCGCTCGACGTGAATCTGAAGATCGAGCAAGTAGGGAAGAGCACCCTGCTTACCTGGGACGCCCTCGCCGACGTGCCTGTGGACCGCGTCGTGCTGCTGGTGGACCCGGCCGACGTGAACTTCCGGCGCGACGTTCAAGTGCTCGCCCACAACGACATGGTGGGCCGCGGCGAGATCCACCGCATCCGCATGACGCGCTTCGGCCGCACCGTGGATTCGGAAGATCTGGCGCTCTCTCTCGGCGGCATCCATTCTCCCCGCTACAAGCTCACGGTGGCGAACGGCGACGACCCGCCCTTGCACATCCTGGGCGTGCAGGTGTTTTCCATGGAGCGCCGCGTCTACTTCGATCCGCGCGGCAATTCAACCCTGCGCCTCTACTACGGCGACGACCACCTGGCCGCGCCCCTCTACGACTACGCCAAGCTCCTCCAGGAGCCGGAAGATGCGGTGCGCGCAGAACTCGACCCCGGCACCCACAACTTCGCCTACACCGGGCGCCCCGACGAGCGTCCCTGGACGGACCAGCATCCCGCCGTGCTGTGGACCGCGATGATCCTCGCGGTGGCCGGCCTGGCGGGCGTCGCCCTGCGCGGGCTGAAGAGCTAAGAGCCAGATAGCTGCTGGCTGCTCGCTTTTCCATTCTTTCCTTCTTGCTTTCTCCTTACCTTCCCTTCAAGTCTTGTCATCCCGAGGGAGCGCGACCGAGCCCGCCCTAGGCAGGGGAAGGAGCGCGAAAAGCCTGCCCTGAGCGCAGCCGAAGGGAGGGACCTCGGGTTTGGCTCACAAGGCGGCCGAAGCGGCCTGTTCCTCCTGGGCGGGGATTTCGCCGAGCCAGGCAGAGGGGCGGGCGAGAGGGTTGAGGTCGGGGATGGGCTCGGAGTCGGTGAGGGCAAAGGGGTCCGTGCTGTAGAGCTGGAGGCGGACATTGGCGACATTGGAAACGGCGATCTGAAGGCCGTAGAGCAGGAGGGCGGCGCGACGCTCGGCGACGTGGTGGCCGGCGATGGCGCGGAGGAGGTTGACTGCCCCTTCGACTACGCTCAGGGAGAGCTTCGCTCGGCTAAGGCAGGGCGAGCTCTGGCAGCGCGGAGGGAGTCTTTAGTCTTGCCTACCCGAGGCCTTACGGCCTGGGCTAACTCAAATGGCGCCCGCGAGGCGGGCTGGGTCTATCGCACTCCGCTCGCCGTGGCTAGAGCCGCTCTCTGGGGGCGCCGAGACGCGGCCCTAAAGGGCCGCTCTTCCACCGCTCGCGAAGGGCCGCGCTTCCCCACCGGGGAATCGCTGGTCCCGGGGCTGAAGCCGCCCTAGCGCAGGGTTTCTTCGACTTCGGTGATCCAGTCGGGCTTCTTGAGGAGTTCGCGGGGCTTGGGGCCGTCGGGGCGCCCGACGATGCCGTCGTGCTCCATCAGGTCGATGAGGTGAGCGGCGCGGCCATAGCCGATGCGCAGGCGGCGCTGCAAGAGGGAAGTGGAGGCCTTGCCAAACTCGATGACCAGGCGCACCGCGTCTTCGTAGAGCTCGTCGTGCTCGCCCTCTTCGCCATCGGCGAGGCTGCCGCCCTCTGGACGTCCGTTCTCGTCCTTGGGCGGCTGCAGGAACTTGTCGTCGTACTGCGCCGGGGCCTGCTGGCGCCAGAACTCCACCAGCGCGCTGATCTCCTTCTCCGTGACGTAGGGAGCGTGGACGCGGTTGACGCGCGCCGAGCCCGAGGGCAGGTAAAGCATGTCGCCGCGGCCCAGTAGCGACTCGGCGCCGTTGGCGTCCAGGATGGTGCGCGAATCCACCTTGGTGGCCACGCGGAAGGAGACGCGCGCGGGGAAGTTGGCCTTGATGAGTCCGGTGATCACGTCCACCGACGGCCGCTGCGTGGCCAGCACCAGGTGGATGCCGACGGCGCGCGCCATCTGCGCCAGCCGGGTGATGGATTCCTCGACGTTCGTCCGGTCGAGCATGATCAGGTCGGCCAGCTCGTCGATGATGATGACGATGTAGGGCAGCGGTTTGTGCTCGGTCTCGCTCGCCGCGAACAGGCTGGGAGTGTGGTCGTCGTCGAACAGCTTGTTGTACTGGTCGATGTTGCGCACGCTCTTCTCCGCCAGGCACTTCAGGCGGCGCTCCATCTCGCGCACCGCGTTGCGCAGCGCGTAGGCTGCCAGCTTGGGCTCGGTGATGATGGGCGTGTACAGGTGCGGCAGCCCTTCATAGATGCCCAGCTCCAGCCGCTTGGGGTCCACCAGGATCAGGCGCACCTGCTCCGGCGTGGCCTTGTAGAGCATGGACATGATCATGGCGTTGATGGTCACGCTCTTCCCGGAACCGGTGGAGCCCGCGATCAGCAGGTGGGGCATGGTGGCCAGGTCGGCGGTCACGATGCGCCCGTTGATGTCCTTGCCCATGGCCAGCGTCAGCTTGGACTTGGACGACATGAACTCCTGCGCCTCGATCACCTCGCGCAGCCAGATGGTCTCGCGCTCGCGGTTGGGCACCTGGATGCCCACCGTGGACTTGCCCGCCATGCGCTCGATGAGGATGCTCTCCGCTCGCAGGGCCAGGCACAGGTCGTCCGAGAGATTGGTGATGCGGCTGTACTTGATGCCCGCCTCGGGCTTGAGCTCGAAGGTGGTCACCACCGGGCCGGGATTGATGTGCGTCACCTGCCCGAGGACCTCGAACTCGGCGCACTTCTCGGTCAGCACCTGGGAGAGGATGCGCAGCTCCTCCTCGTCCACCGTGCGCTGCTCGTCGGGACGGTGCAGCAGCGAGGTCGAGGGCAGCTTGTAGCCGCCGGCGATCCTGGGCATCACCGTCTTGCGCTTGACGTCGCTGTCAGCGCGGGCGCCCACCTCGGGCGCGGACACCATCATCTGGCTGAGCGTGCGCTCCGCCGGCGCGGGTGCAGCCACTTCCTCCGCCGCGCGCTCGATGCCCGCCCGGGGCGCCGCCAGTACGCGCTTGCCTTCCACCAGTTGCGTGGTCACTACGGGCTTGGTGCCGCGGCGTTTTTCCAGCTCGCGCTGGGCTTTGGCTTTGGCGCGAGCCGCGCGCCAGTCCTGGTAACGGTCCCAGGCGGCAAAGGCGAAGGCAAAGCGCGTCTCCAGCCACAGCCGCAGCACGCCGAAGGAGAAGGCGGTCGAGAGATACAGACTGACGGCGATCACCGCGGCGCACACGATGTAGGCCCCGGTGATGTTGAAGTAGTGGATGAGCGCGTCGCCCACGACGCGTCCCAGCAGGCCTTCCATGGGGACGGCGTGCCGCCAGCGTAGATGCCAGGGCAGCAGCGCCAAGAGCGCGGGCAGGAAAACCATCAGCGCCAGCGCTCCCAGCGCTTTGGCCAGCGGCGCCTCCACCGGACGCGAGCGGAACCAGCGCATCCCCAGCATCCAGATCATGAGCGGCGCCAGGAAGATGGCGACCCCGGCGGCCTGCAGCAGCAGATCGCTCGCCAGCGCTCCCGTCACCCCGATCCAGTTGCGCGCGGGACTGGAGGCGGGCGAGCTGGCCGCGGTGTTCAGCGAGGGATCGAGCGGCGAATAAGAAGCCAGCGCCAGCAGCAGCAGGATGGCGGAGACGAACAGCAGGAAGCCCACCAGCTCATTCAGCCGGCGGTTGGATGTGGGGGTAAATGCGCGCGAGACAAACTTCATTTTGGCGTATCGGCACTATCCGCGAAATCGAGAGGGCACGGCTTGAGTCGTGCCGTTCCGCAGAGCAGAGAAACGGGGCTTTAGCCCCGGTCACTGAAAGTGCCCGAAGTACACCAGAGCAAGCTGATTATCCCAGATTTGAGGCTCTGGGCAACGAAAATCTCTACCCCCCGGAGTGCCCTTCGGGCTCCCCGGTCAGCCCAGCCAGTGCATGGCCCAGGCCAGTACCGCAAGGCCGGCAACGATGCGGTAGGCGGCGAAGGGGGCAAAGCCCCGAGTCCGCACCCAGCGCATGAACCAGGCCACGGAGGCGTAGGCGACCAGGAAGCTCACCACGAATCCGATCGCCAGCAGCACCCAGCCGTGGGCGTCGATGTGCGTGACCCCCAGCGGGTTCACCCCCTCATGGGGTACCACGGATTTGTAAAGGTAATACGCCGTGGCCGCCGCCATGGTGGGCATGGAGAGGAAGAAGCTGAACTCCAGCGCCGAGGCCCGCGTCATTCCCGCCACCTGCCCGGCGGCGATGGTGGCCATGGAGCGCGAGGTTCCGGGGAAGACGGCGGAGAGGATCTGGCAGGCCCCGATCCACACCGCCTGTAGCAGGGTCATCTCCTCCATGTCCTGGGTGCGGAAGGAGCGGCCGGGGCGCGGTGCGCCGCAGGCGGCGTCCACGATCCACATGATCACGCCGCCCACCACCAGCGCGGTTCCCATCACCACCAGGCTCTCCAGATGCTTGCCGATGATCTTGACCAGGGCCAGCGAGGGCCCGGCCGTCACCACGAAGGCAATCAGGGTGAGCGACAGCGGATGCGTCAGCCAGGTGCGGTCGCCCTTCCGGCCCTTGGGAAAGCTCGCCAGAAACTCCACGATGCGTTTGCGGAAATAAACGGGCAGGCAGAGGATGGCGCCCAACTGGATGACGATGGTGAACATCTTCCAGTAGCTGTTGCGCAGGTCCACGCCCAGGAGCGCCTCGGCGATGCGTAGGTGCGCGGTCGAGCTGACGGGCAGGAACTCGGTCAGCCCTTCGATGATCCCCAGCACGGTTGCCAGCAGGTAATCGTTCATCTTCGATCGGCGACTACTCCAACGCGCTCCCGTAGGTGGGGATGTTCTGTTCCACCAGGTATCCGAGGCGCTGCGCGCGCAGCGCCCAATCGCTCTGCGGATACTGAGAGACGAGGCGCTGCGCCAGGGCCACGGCCTTGGCCCGCGCTCCGGCGGAGCGGCCGGCGTTGTTCTCGGTCTTGTAGATCGCGATCAGCGCCGCTTGCCGCCACGCCGCCAGGTAAAGCGCCTCCGCCGCCTTGGGCGACTGAGGATGCTCGCTGACGTACTTCTCGTAGAGCTGGCTCTCCATCTCCGGGCACTTGGACTGCGCCAGCCAGTCGCCGCAGAGCTTGTTGTCGAGCATGCGGAAAGCGGCCATGTCAGCCCATTTGGTGTTGGAAAACTTCTTGCGCACCTCGCGCATGCCTTCTTCGTCGATCTGCGGGCGGTCGCCGGGGTCGCGCTCCTTGGAGGAAGGACGGGTGCTCGCGTCCTCGTAGTCGATCTGCCACTTGATATCGGCGGCGCGGAAGAGGGCCTCGCCCGCCAGCAGCGAGCTGGGGAAATACTCCGCCATGCGGGAGTAAAGGCGCAGGGCATCGTCGGCAGCGTCACGGCGCCCGTGGCGGCGGCTGGCTTCGGCCTCCGAATCGGCCGCTTCTCCGAACAGGATGCGGTCACCATCGGGCGTGGAGGTGCTCACAATCCCCTTGTTCAGCACCCAGCCGTTCACGTCGCGCTCCGGGGTGACGCTGGCCAGGACGTGTAGCCATCCCGGACTCTTCTCCAGGATCACCAGCTCGCGTCCTCGGGTGACGTTGCCCAACTTGGCCGAGGTCACGTCCGGCGCGACGTACAACACCGCCTCGCGCACCGGGAGCGCTCGCTCCACCGCCCAGGCCGGCAGCGGCTGGGCCGCTGCCAGAATCGCTGCCAAAACCGCAAAGCTTCCCACCTTCATCTTGTTCATCGCTTTCTCGCCACTAGCCACTCACCACTTCTTTGAGCAACTCCGCCTCCACGTTCCCGCCGCTGATCACCGCCACCACGCAGTCGCCCGCGGGCAACTCCATCTCGTGGAAGAAGACCGCGGCCGCGCTCACGGCCCCGCTGGGTTCGGCCACCAGATGCGCCTCCAGCAGCAGGCGCCGCATCGCCTGCCGGATCTCGTCCTCGCTCACGGTTACGATGTTCTCCACGTACTTCTGGATGTGCGCAAAAGGGATCACGCCCACACTCTGGGTGCGCAGGCCGTCGCAGATGGTGCGCGAAGTCTTTTCCGCCGGCCACTCCACGATCTTCCCGGCGCGAAAGCTCTCCTGCGTGTCTCCAGCCAGCTCCGGCTCCACACCGACGATTTTCACGCTGGGCTTCGTCAGCTTTACCGCCGTGGCGACGCCGCTCAACAGGCCTCCGCCGCTCACCGGCGCAAGTACCAGGTCCACTTCCGGAAGGTCTTCGACGATCTCCAGGCCACAGGTGGCCTGTCCGGCGACGATCTGTGCGTCGTCGTAGGGCGGGATCATGACGTAGCCGTGTTTGGCGGCCAGCTCTTCCGCCTTGCGCTGGCGCTCGCTGCTGGCCGGACCCACCGTGACTACCTCCGCGCCCAGCGACCGCGTGCCCTCGAACTTCGAGCGAGGCGCGTTGTCCGGCATGACGATGACCGCCGGAATGCCAAAGGCCCGCGCCGCGTAGGCTACCGCCTGCGCGTGGTTCCCGCTGGAATAGGTGATGACGCCCCGCTTGCGCTCCGCCTCGCTGAGCGACGCGATCTTGTTGTAGGCGCCGCGGATTTTGAAGGCGCCGATGGGCTGAAAGCTCTCCGCCTTGAGGTAAAGCTGGCGCGCGCCCAGCCGCCGCGGGAAGGGAACGAGCGGCGTCCGCACGGCCACGCCGCGGATGCGCTCTTGGGCCTGCTGGATGTCGTTCAGGGTGACGATTTTCTTCCTCTTCCCGGCCTATCCCTTAGGGCTGTCATTCTGGGCCCACTTCAGTAGGCGAAGAATCTTCTCCGATGCCTTATACGGCTGGCCCCACTCAAAGCGGTCAAAGTTGTAGCGAGATGTAAACCCCTCCAGTACCTTAGTTCTTGTGCTGGAATACGCGCTCCTCGAGGGTGCTGGTCACGCCGATGTACATCCGATGGGCTTTGTTCGACATGATGTAGACGTAGTACTTCTTCATGTAGTGCAACGGAGTAGTTCCTTCGCTTCGCTCAGGATGACATTCGAGAAAGGGATGCAGCGCACTAGATCTCCAGGATCACCGGCATGATCAGCGGCCTACGCTGGGTGTTCTTGGAGATGAAGCGCTTCAAATCCTGGCGGATTTTCTCCTTGATGACGCCGTAGTCGCCCTTCTCCTCGTCGCTGGACCCCTCGAGCGTCTTCACGATGATGTTGCGCGCCTGATCAAGGAATTCGTCTTCGCCGCCGCCGCCCGCCGAGAAGCCGCGCATCACAATCTCCGGCGCCGCCTCCACCCGCCCCGTCAGTTTGTTGATGGCGATGATGGGCAGCACGATTCCGTCCTCGCTCAAGTGCATTCGGTCCTTGATCACCAGGTCCTCGACTACGTCGGTGCGCGAGCCGGAATCGATGCAAACCCGTCCCACGGTGACTTTGCCGGCTTTGCGTGCGCCCTTCTCGTCGAACTCCAGGATCTCGCCACTCTCCAGCATGATCACCTGGCCGACGGCGCCGTGCATGGAGGCGGCCAGCTCCGCGTGCCGCTTCAGTTGCCGGTACTCCCCGTGGATGGGGATGAAGTAGCGCGGCCTCACCAGGTTGATGATGAGCTTGAGCTCCTCCTGGCTGGCGTGCCCGCTCACGTGCACCGGGGGCGAGGAGCCGTCGTCATAGATGACGTACGCCTCGCGTCGGAAGAGGTGGTCGATCATGCGGTAGATGGCCTTCTCGTTCCCGGGGATGATGCGCGAGGAGAGCACCACGGTGTCGCCCTTCTCGATGTGGGCGTGCTTGTGGTTGTCCACGGCGGCCCGCGAGAGCGCAGACATGGGCTCACCCTGCGTCCCGCTGATCAGCACGCACACCTTCTCCGGCGGCAGGTTCTTGATCTCCCCGGGATGGATCAGCGTCCCGTTGGGGATCTCGACGTAGCCCAGGTCCTGTGCAATCTCCGTGGACTCGTTCATGGAGCGCCCCACCAGCGCCACCTTGCGCCCGTGATGGACGGCCATGTCCACCGCCAGCTTGATGCGGTGGATGGAGGAAGAGAAGCAGGAGATGTAGAGCCGCCGCTGGGTACGGGCAAATACCTCTTCGAACTTGCGCCGCACCGCGCGCTCGCTGGGCGTATAGCCCGGACGCTCCACGTTGGTGGAATCCTGGAACAACGCCAGCACGCGCTCTTTGCCGTACTCGGCGAAGGTGTGCAGGTCGAAGAGCCGGTTGTCGGTGGGTGTGGGGTCCACCTTGAAGTCCCCGGTATGCAGGATCACTCCCAGCGGCGTGTGCAGGGCCAGCGCCACGCAGTCCACCAGGCTGTGCGTCACCTGGATGGGATTGATCTCGAAGGGCCCGACGCGGAAGCGCTGGCCGGGCACGATCTCATTGAGCACGGCGCGATCCAGCAGGTTGTGCTCTTCGAGCTTGCCTTCCACCAGGGCCAGGGTGAACTCGGTGCCGTACACCGGCACGTTGAGCTCGCTGAGGATCCAGGGCAGCGCGCCGATGTGGTCTTCGTGACCGTGGGTCAGCAGGATGGCGCGCACCTTGCTCCGGTTCTCGACCAGGTAGGTGATGTCGGGGACCACAATGTCCACGCCCAGCAGTTCGGACTCGGGGAACATCAGGCCGGCGTCGATGACCACGATGTGGTCGTCCCAGCGCACGGCCATGCAGTTCATCCCGAACTCGCCCAGACCGCCCAGGGGCACGACTTGGAGTTTTCCAGCAGGCATGAAGAACCTTTGATGCTAGCACATGGAGTGGTTTAAGCCCGGCGAGAGGGAGCAGTTCAGCGCAGCAAGTCTTCCAGCTCGACGCCGCGCGCCGTCTTCTGGTCGCGGTACTTGACGATGACCGGCGTGTACAGCGAAAGGCCCCACTCCGCCCCCTTGCCCTGCTTCACAGGGCGCGCGCCAGGAACGACCACGGCGTTCTCCGGCACGGTCAGCGGCTGCTCGGCGGAAGCGCGGTAGATCTCGCCGCGCACCGCGTCGTAGATGGGCGTGGAGCGCGTGAGGATGACGCCGGCACCCAGCACCGCGCGCGCGCCCACGACCGCGCCTTCGTAGACGCCGCAGTTGCCGCCGATCAGCGCATCATCCTCAACGATAACGGGAGTGGCGTTCACCGGCTCCAGCACGCCGCCGATCTGCGCGCCGGCGCTCAAGTGGACGCGCTTGCCGATCTGCGCGCAGGAGCCCACCAGCGCGTGCGAATCAATCAGCGTCCCCTGGTCCACGTAGGCGCCCACGTTGATGTACATGGGTGGCATGCAGATGACCGAGGGCGCCACGTAGGCGCCGCTGCGGATCGCCGAGCCTCCGGGGACCACGCGCACGCCGTCGCGCACGCGGAAGTGCCTCAGCGGGAATGTGCCCTTGTCCACGAAGGAAAGGCCGCGGGGATTGCCCATCTCCGCCAGCTCGCCGATCATGAACCCCAGCAGGATGCCCTGCTTCACCCAGACGTTGGTGCGCCAGCGGCCGTCCACCTTTTCCGCGGCGCGGATCTTGCCCTGGCCCAGCGCATTGCGGAACTGGATGAAGACGCGCTGCGCCTTGGCCAGGTCGGCCTTGGCGTCCTTCACGCCCGAGCCCAGCGCGAACAGCCGCTCGATGTTGGCTTTGAGTTTCTGCATTTGCACCTAGCTCTTCAGAAGTCCGGCTTCGGCTGCGATCTTTTCCAGCTTGGCGCGCGTCTCTTTCTTCATGGGGACGAGCGGCAGCCGGTAATGCTCGCCGATCTTGCCCATCATGGCCAGCACCGCCTTCACCGGCAGCGGGTTGGACTCGATAAAGTTGGCCTGCATCAGCGCCAGATACTTGCGGTGGAGCTTGCGGGCTGTCGTCCAGTCGTTCGCGAGCGCCGCGCGCGTCATCTCCGCCATCTCCTTCGGGATCTCGTTCGAGGCGACGGAAATAATCCCCACTCCGCCCAGGGCGATCACCGGCAGCGTGAACGCATCGTCGCCGGAAAAGACCAGGAAGCTGTCGGGAACCGCGTTGCATACCTCGGCGATCTGCGTGATGCTGCCGCTCGCTTCTTTCACCGCGATGATGTTCTTGATCTCCGCCAGCCGTGCCAGCGTCGCCGGTTCGATGTTCGCCCCAGTACGTCCGGGGACGTTGTACAGCACCAGCGGCTTATCCACCGCTCCGGCGATGGCCGCAAAGTGCTGGTACTGGCCCTCCTGCGTGGGCTTGTTGTAGTAGGGCGAGGCGGTCAGGATGGCGTCCACGCCTTTGATGCGCGCCACCGCCTTGGCCTTCTCCACCGCCTCGCGTGTGGAGTTCGAGGTTGCCCCGGCCATGATGGGCACCTTGCCCCCGGCCGTTTCTATCGTGATTTCAATGACTTGGCGGATCTCGTCCGGAGCCAGTGTCGGCGTCTCCCCGGTGGTGCCGCAGGGAACGAGGAAGTCGATCTTCGAGGCCACCTGCCACTCCACCAGCGCCCGCAGTGCGGGCTTGTCGAGCGAGCCATCGGATTGAAACGGAGTCACAAGAGCGGTACCGCAGCCGCGAAGGTTCATAAAGGCAGTCTCAAGCTTTCAGTTCCGAGTTTCAAGAGGACCGAATTCTACTTGGACGAGCCGGTTGTCAGCACGTCTTTGAATTCAAAAAAACCCTTCTTGCCCGCCAGCCACTCGGCCGCCTGGACCGCGCCCTCGGCGAAGCCGCGGCGCGACTTGGCGTCGTGGGTGATCATCATGGTGTCGTTCGCCGAATCGAGCAGGATGACGTGCGTGCCCACCACGTCGCCTTCGCGGATGGAGGTGATCTCCAGGTTCGTTCCGCCCGCCTGGTCCATGATCTGCTTCATCTTGGCGGCCGTGCCCGAGGGCTTGTCCTTCTTCTGCTCGTGGTGGCGCTCCACGATGTGCCCGGCGTAGCCGTGACGCAGAGCCGCGCCCGCCGCGCGCGCGATCTCGAACAGCACGTTGACCCCAACGGAAAAATTCGGGGCGTAGAGGAACCCGATGCCGCTGCGCTCCACCAACTCCTTCACCCGCGGGAGTTCTGCGGACCAGCCCGTAGTCCCCACCACCATGCTGGCGCCCGCCTTGGCGCAGGCCTCGATGTTCTGGACCACTGCCTGGGGCGTGGTGAAGTCAATCACCACATCCACGCCGCGCAGGCCGTCTTTAGTCAGGGCAAAGGCGTTGGCGTTGTCGGCGGCGCCCAGGGCACGCACCTGGTGGCCGCGCTCCCGCGCCACCTCCGCCACCAGCGACCCGGTCTTCCCCTTGCCCAGTACCACTAGGTTCATTGTGCTCTATTCGAAAATCGCGGGATCCACATCGGCGAAGAACTTCTCATGCAGCCGCCGGACGGCGGCGGGCACGTCCTCTTCGTCGATGACGAAGCTGATGTTGATCTCCGAAGCGCCCTGGGAAATCATGCGCACGTTCACGTCGCCCAGCGCGCCGAAGACCCCGGCGGCGATGCCCGGTGTGTTGCGCAGGTTCTCGCCCACCAGGCAGACGATGGCCTTGCGCCCGGTGAACTTCACGTCCGCCAGCTTGCCCAAGTCGGCGGCGATGGCGGGGATGGCATGGTTCGAATCCACGGTCAGCGAGACGCTGACCTCCGAGGTCGAGACCATGTCCACCGGGCAGCGATGGCGGTCGAAGACCTCGAAGATCTGCCGCAGGAAGCCGTGGGCCATCAGCATGCGGGGCGCGGCCACGTCCACGATGGTGATGCGCGCTTTGGCGGCGATGGCCTTGAAGGTGTTGCGGCAGCTCGGCGCCTGCGCAGTGATGCGCGTGCCTTCGCTCTTCGGCTTGCGCGAGTTCAGCACCTGCACCGGGATGTTCTTCTGGATGGCGGGAAGCAGGCTGGCGGGATGCAGCACTTTGGCGCCGAAGTAGGCCAGCTCGGCGGCCTCGTCAAAACTCATCACCTTGATGCGCCGCGCTCCCGGGCAGAGTCGCGGGTCGGTGGTCATCATGCCGTCCACGTCCGTCCAGATCTCGATGCGCTCGGCGCCGAGGCCTGCGCCCACGATGGCAGCGGTGAAGTCGGAGCCGCCGCGGCCCAGCGTGGTGGGGATACCTTCGCGCGTGGCCGCGATGAATCCGCCCAGCACCGGCACGCGCCCGCGCTCGACCAGAGGCTTCACCTGATGCTGCAGGCGGTCGTTGATCTCGTCAAAGAGCGGTGTGGCGCGGGCGTGGGTGGCGTCGGTGACGATACAATCGCGCGCGTCCACCAGGCTGGCCTCCAGCCCGCGCAGGGAAAAGACAGCACTCACGATCTTGCTGGAAAGAAGTTCGCCGAAAGAAAGGACGTTGTCGCTGATGCGCGGGGTCAACTCGCCGACAGCGGCGATGCCGCGCAGCAATTCTTCCAGCGAGTCGAAGTCGGATTCCAGCTCTGCGTGGAACTGGGTGAAAAGCCCGGTGCCCAGCAGCTCACCGGCGACGTTGTAATGGCGCTCCCGCAGGCAGCGGGCGAGCTGGAGTGCGCTCTCGCGGTCGCCGCGCCCGGCGGCCTCGCCCATCTCCTGCAACTGGTCGGTCACTTTGGCGAGAGCGCTGACCACCACCACGGGGTGCTCCGCCACGCGGCCCTTGACGATGGCAGTGGCGCGCTCGATGGCGGCGGCGTCCTCCACCGAAGTGCCGCCGAACTTCATCACGATCATGGAGACACCGTCCAGGCCGAAAGCAGAATGCCTCCACGATAGAGCAACTGGGATCCTTCGCTCCGCTCAGGATTTCGCCCGGGGGCTCCCGCTGCGCTCACGCCCGCGAAGCGGCTCAACTTCATCACGATCATCGCCGCACCACGCTTCGGAGGTTCAACCCAGATATCCCTGCGCTTTCAGGAGTTCAGCATTGAGCAGGGCCGCGCCCGCGGCTCCGCGGATGGTGTTGTGGGAGAGCACGGTGAACTTCCAGTCCAGCAGATTGCAGGGCCGCAAGCGGCCCAGGGTCGCCGACATGCCCGCGCCCCGCTCCACGTCCAGCCGCGGCTGCGGCCGGTCGGGCGCCGGGTCGTAAAAAAGCGGAGATTCGGGGGCGCTGGGCAGGCGCAGCTCCTGCGGCAGCCCGCGGAAGCCCTGCCACGCCGAGATGATCTCCTCCGCCGTGGCCGGCTTCTTGAGCTTCACCGAGACCGATTCCGTGTGCCCGTCCTCCACCGCCACGCGGTTGCACTGCGCGCTGATCACGAACTCCGCCGGCTCGATGCTCGAGTCGCCCACCCGGCCCAGCATCTTGCGCGTCTCCGATTCCATCTTCTCTTCTTCGCGCGCGATGTAGGGAATCACGTTGCCCAGGATGTCCAGCGACGCCACGCCCGGGTATCCCGCGCCGCTCACCGCCTGCATGGTGACCACGAAGACCTGTTCCACTCCAAAGCGCTGGTGGAGTGGCGCCAGCGCCAGCGTGAGCCCCATGGCCGAGCAGTTGGAATTGGTCACCAGAAACCCGCCGGACTTCTTGCGCCAGGACTGGCATTCGAGCACGCGTAGGTGGTCGGGATTGACCTCGGGGATCACCAGCGGCACGTCAGGCTGCATGCGGAAGGCGCTGGAGTTGGAGATGAGGGCGTGTCCGGCAGCCGCAAAGTGCGGCTCCAACTTCTGCGCCACCGCGGCGTCGAGAGCGGCAAAGACCACCTGGGGGGCGTTCTCCGGGTTCGGCTCCGAGACCTTCAGCGCCGCGACATGGACGGGGATGGGAGTCTTCAATCGCCAGCGCGTGGCTTCGGCGTAGGTCTGCCCCACGGAGCGCTCCGAGGCTCCCAGCCAGGCCACCTCGAACCAGGGATGGCGCTCCAGCAACTGCACCATGCGCTGGCCCACGGTGCCCGTGGCGCCCAGGATCCCGACCGGGATTTTCCCGTCATTCATCGCAATCCTCGGATTTTACACCACTGGTTTCGCGCGGACGGTGCGGCCCAGCCGTCTCTGGCTGGGAGTCTCCCGGCTGAATCTGGTATGCTCCCCGGATTCCAGCCAGGTCCAGAGAAGGGAAGGCGCGCCGATGCCGGAGCTACGCCAGAACCGCTTCACCAAGGAGTGGGTGATCGTCGCCACCGAGCGCGCCAAGCGCCCGGAGGAACTCAAGGTCAAGCGCGACGCCAAGCCATTGCCGACCTACGTCCCAACCTGCCCCTTCTGTCCAGGGAACGAAGCCCTGGCCCCGCCTGAGGTGTGGCGCATGCCCGCGAGCACGGAAGGAGACTGGCGGGTGCGGGTGCTTCCCAACAAGTTCGCCGCGCTCGCTCGCGAAGGGCAGCCCACGCGCAAGATCGTGCGCTCGCGGCGCACCATCAACGGCGTGGGCATCCACGACGTCATCGTGGAGACGCCGGACCACTCGCTGACCACCGCCCTGCTGAGCGATTCTCAGGTGGCGGACATCCTGCGCTCCTACAAGGCGCGCTTCGAGGCGGCCAGCGCCGACTCGCGCGTGGCTCACGTCATCATCTTCAAGAACCACGGAATCGCCGCCGGCACCAGCCTGGAGCATCCCCACTCCCAGATGATTGCCAGCCCGGTGATCTCTTCCCAGGTGCGCGGGCGGCTGACCGAAGCCCTGCGCCACTTCGACGAGTTCGGTGAGTGCATGTTCTGCGAGATCCTGCAGGAGGAGTTCGCCGATCCGGTGCGCATTGTTTTGGTCACAGAACATTTTGTGGCCCTGGAACCCTTTGCCTCGCCCACGCCCTTCTGTACCCACATCTTCCCGCGGCGGCACATGGCCAGCTTCGGAGCCATCAGCCAGCCGGAGATAGAGGGCCTGGCCCACGTGCTGCGCAGCGTCCTGGCCAAGCTCTACCACGGCCTCGACAATCCCGACTTCAACTACACCATCCGCACCGCGCCGCATGAGAGCGCCGGCGTCACCTACTACCACTGGTATCTGAGCATCATCCCGCGGCTCACGCGCGTGGCCGGCTTCGAGCTGGGCTCCGGCATGTTCATCAACACCATGCTCCCGGAAGTGGCGGCCGAGTTCCTGCGCAACGTGAAGGTGTAGGCCAGAGAAGAGGTCGCGGAAGGTCTTGGGCGGGGTCGGCGGTCAGTCCCGAACGACTTCGGTGTTATCGGCGGTGATCAGGATGCGGACCAGTTTGTGCTGGTCGTCCAGCCAGAGCGCCCAGTCCATGCCTTCGCTAGCCAGGTTGAAGCGGTTCAACTCGCGCTCCGCTCCGCCCACCTTCACTGTCTCTCGCCCGAGGTACTCCAAGGTGACGGTGATGAAGGTGCCCTGGCGCGGGACGATGGCTCCAAACGTCATTTTCGGGGGGCGGCAGGTGGTCTGCCCCAGACCCTGGCGGCACCCTGCTCCCAGATAGCGCCAGGTGAGCAATTCCCTGTGGGTGAAGAAATTGTCGTCCAGAATCGCGGTGGAACGGGGCGAGAAGAAAGGCACCTCCTGCGTCTTTTCCGCCGGATTCGGAGTGATGGACTCCATCAAGAACGTTTCCTTGGGCGCGACCGTGATCTCGCCCTTGCCCGGGCTCTGTTCCTTCCAGGAATAGCTCTGCAGGTCGCCGCTGGACGAGAGGCGCAGCTCTGACGTCTGGCTAGCTTTCTGGTTGCCGCCGTCCACGGTCAGCTCCGAACTGGCGACGCTCCCGTCCTCACGCTTCTCGACCTTGAATTTCTCCGTGGCCACGCGCTTGCCGTCCACGAAGACGCCGAAGGAACCGGAGTCCACGATCTCGCCGGCTTTCTCGGACTTGTCTTTCTTGCCCGCGTCCATGCTCGGCACCGCCAGCGCCAGCGCCGCCACCACCACTGCCACACGGAATCTCTTCACAATCTCTCCCGTTTCCCGGTTGTGCTTCCTTGAGTGAATCCCAGTTTTTCGACGATCTCCGCCGCCAGCTCCTTGGCGCTGCGGTCCGCCGCTTCCACCCGCATCCCCGCGGCCGCGTAGTGCGGACGCCGGGAGTCATACAGCCGCAGAAAACTTGCCTCGTCCTCTACCAGAGGCCGCTTCCCGCGTTCCCCGCGGCAGCGCTCCCACAGCGTTCCCGCGGGAACATCCAGAAACACCGTCTGCGCTCCCCGCAACAGCCTTCGGTTTTCTGCCTGCGCCGAAACCCCGCCGCCCAGCGCCACCACGGTTCCCGACGAGTCCTTGAGCTCGCCCAGCAATCGCTTCAATCCCGCCGTTTCGGCCTGGCGGAAGGCGGCTTCGCCCGACTCCCGAAACATCCGCGCGATGGAGCGGCCCGCGTGCGCTTCCACCCGGCGGTCGAGATCCACGAAACGCCAGCCCAGTCGCCGGGCCAGGGCGCGGCCGACGCGGCTCTTGCCCGCGCCCATGAAGCCCACGAGGAACACGGCTCGCGGTGATCCTTTTTGCTCCATGTGCGGGGAGCGGCCAGCGGCGACGCCCGTTCCGTTACTGCTTCTTGACGCGGATTTTACCACTGAAGGAACTGAGCTGGACGCTGGAGGAACCGGAGTGGGAAGTACCTGAGAAGGAACGTCCTTTGTGCGGGAGGAAGGAGGAGTGCTGTTTGCGCTGCAGGGGGAAATCATTGTCCGCCGAGCCCTCGACCGACTCCGCCATCATGTCCACAGAAGCGCCCTCGGGCAGCGCCACGTCGATGTCTCCCGAATGGCTGATGAGTGAGTACTCGCCGTTGGAACCGAACTCGCCCTGGTAGCGGATGTCGCCCTGGGTGGTGGTCACCTGCACCTTGGGGCCGGAAACGTTCTCCAACGACACGTCGCCGCTCAAGGAGCGGACCTCCAGGTGGGCGCTGGAGACGTTGCCCAGCGTGATGGTTCCGCTTACCGTGCGCACGTGCAGGTGCTGCCCGCCCGCGTCCACCTCGTGCACCTCCACGGGAGAGGAGTCCCCTTCCAGGATCACTTCGGAGCCGCGCAGGCCTTTCACCCGGATGGGGCCGGTGTTGGCGCGTACGGTGATCCCGACCTTGGCCGGGAGAAAGATCTCGTACTCCACCTTCTGTTCCTCCTCGGAGCCCGGCTGCAGGATGTGAGTGCGGATCTCAAAGCGGTTGCCTTTCTGCTCGGCGTCCACCTCGACCTTGTTGGAGTTGGCCTTGCTCTTGACCACGATCTTGTGGCCCTCGGCATAGCGGACGGTGACTGGGCCGATATCGTTGGTGAGGGAAACCGAGGCGCCGGGTGCGGCCAGGTACTGCAGCTCTTTGGTCTGCGCGCCCGCCAAGGTGAGTCCCGCCCATCCGGCGACTAGCAGCCAGGCCAGCTTCCTGTTTTGATTCTCGCGTCCCATGCTTCCTACCATCCCCTGTAAGGGTGTTGTTGCGTGGTACAGATTACTGCATCGACCTCGCCATTGCCATCTCGTACAAAGCGCTCTTCTGATCGTAAGCCTGGATCAAACGCTCACGCGCCAACTCGTTCCGCGGATCCTGCTCCACCGAGCGCTTGGCGTCGCGGATGGAGGCGTTCACCGCCTCCAGGTGCACCTTATAGCGCGCGGCGCCCTTGCTGGGTGCGCGCTCCTCGACGGCCGCCAGAAATTTCATATCGTCGTCATCCACCAGGGCTGCCGGCTTGACCACGGCCACCCCGGCCGGCGGAGTCGTAGGCTGACGCAGCGTGTTCATTCCGAAGGCCAGCAGCAGCAGCGCGGCCACGGCGCCCGCCCAGGCGGGAACCGCCCAGCGGTTCTGTCCCGCGCCCCACCAGAGGGCGCGGCGCGGCGCTGGCGCTTGTACGCGCACCAGGCCCTCGAGCTCCAGAGATGCTTCGATTCTCGACCACACCTGCGGGCCGGGCTCGTCAGAGGCCGCCAGCAGGTGCGCCTGCCCGGCGATCTCCTTCAGGTCAGCCACCAGCCCGGCGCAGGCGGCGCAGGACTTCAGGTGCCCGTCGGCCTCCGGTGCAGCTCCGCCATCGATGAAGTCGGGCAGCGCGTTTTGAAACTCCGTGCAGTTCATCTTAACTTCCTCTCTTCCACTTCTTCCCGCTCCGGCATCAGTGCCGCGGGGCCTTCTCAGCTCTATCCAGCCGCAGAATCTCGCGCAGCTTCAGCCGTGCCTTGTGCAGCTGCGACTTGCTGTTGCCGATCGAGCATCCCAGCATCTCCGCGATCTCGTTGTGCTCATACCCTTCCACGTCATGCAGCACGAAAATCGTGCGGTAGCCCGGCGACAGGCTGGCGATGGCCCGCTCCAAGTTCACCCGGTCGACCACCCCTTTCAGGGCCAGGTCCGCCGTCCCGAACTCTCGCTTTGGACCCTCGTCCGGTTCGGGGTCCAGCGTCTGCTCCAGGGAGACCTCGGACAGGCCCTTCTTGCGCAGGTGCATCAGCACTACGTTCACCGACAGCCGATGCAGCCAGGTGGAGAACGCCGATTCGCCGCGGAAGGTCGCCACCTTGCGGTAAAGCTGCAGGAAGGCTTCCTGTGTCAGATCTTCCGCTTCGGCTACGTTGCCTGTCATCCTCAGGCATAGTGAGTACACCCGCCGCTTATGCAGGTCGTACAACGCATCGAACGACCTTGCATCCCCTTTTTTGGCCCCGTCAATCGCCTCTGCTTCCGAAAGTCCGGAGACTGTTGTTTTCTTGGCTGGGGTCAAGTGGCCTTTTTAGGGCCGCATCTATCCAGATGCGGCTAAGTGGCTTTGTGTTGTATGGATAGGGGCCTGTGTATGGCAAGCCTGAGTGTAACCGAAACCTGGCGCGGTAGGAATTGCTGGCTGCTCCCGTCAAAGACCCCTAAAATGGCCTGGTTTCGGTGGCGAGTTTGCGGCTTGGATGGCTGAAGAGTGGCCCGCCGTCAATGAGCCCGCTTCCGATATTCAAATCTGGGGGGAGCATGAACCACAAACATGGCCACGATGCCAGTCATCGACACGAGGGTGGATCTCATGGCCATACACATGGGGTTGTTGACGCAACTATTGCGAGTTCGGAACGAGGGCTGTGGGCGATCAAATGGTCATTCGTAGCGCTGTTTATAACGGCTGTTCTCCAGGTCGTCGTCGTCTTCGTTTCGGGAAGCATTAGTCTGCTGGCCGATACCATCCACAATCTCGGTGATGCCGCTACTGCGATTCCGCTTGGAATAGCGTTCCTGTTTGCGAGGCTGAAGCCGACGAAGCGCTTCCCGTTCGGCTACGGCCGCGTTGAGGATCTGGCGGGCATGCTCGTGGTTCTCATCATCTTCGCCAGCGCGGTGGTTGCGGGATACGAGTCCATCCAGCGCCTGATTCATCCCCAGAAGGTGAGTCATCTTTGGGCGGTCGCCGTCGCCGCCGTCATCGGCTTCCTGGGCAATGAAGGGGTTGCGGTCTTTCGTATCAGAGTGGGAAAAGAGATTGGAAGTGCGGCCCTGATTGCGGACGGATACCACGCGCGCACCGATGGCTGGACAAGCCTCGCAGTTCTTTTCGGAGCAACCGGTGTGTGGCTCGGGTATCCAATCGCGGATCCCATTGTTGGAATGGGAATCACAATCGCCATTTTGTTCATCGTCTGGGACTCCCTAAAGGCCGTGCTTACGAGGGCCTTGGATGGCGTGGAGCCGGATGTGGTGGACCAAATACGACAGACCGCTCACGAAGTGCACGGAGTGGAGGATGTTACGGAAGTACGCGCGCGGTGGATCGGGCACCGGATGCACGCTGAAGTCAACATCGCCGTTGAGGGACAGCTTACAGTCGTACAGGCCCACTCCATTGCAAATGAGGTTCATCACCAACTGATGCACAACCTCCAGTTCCTTGAGCGAGCCGTGATCCATGTCGATCCAGTCGGCGAATCAGGCGAAATCCATCACGCACACGGCCATCAGAACGCGCACGCAGCCGACGGCCATCTTGATGGCGGTGGATTGACACCATAAGTGCCAACGGCAGGAGAGGACCATGCACCGGGCTCCTGCGCCGCGGGCCTGATATGCTCGTCCCATGGCCGACTTGGTGCTCGACCGTCAGGCGCTGGCCCAGCGCGGCAAGCGCCTGGAGTACTTCACCCTGGTATGGAACAGCCTGGAAGGGATCGTAGCCGTAATCGCCGGTGCCATGGCGGGGAGCATCTCCCTTGTCGGCTTTGGCTTCGACAGTTTCATCGAGGTGACCTCGGGTGGGGCGCTGCTGTGGCGCATGTCTGCCGAGGCCGACGAACGCCGCCGCGAGCGGATTGAAAAGGTAGCGCTCAAGATTGTCGGCGGATGTTTTCTCTTGCTGTCCGCGTATATGAGCTACGAAGGGGCCGCCGACCTGCTTCGGCGCCGAGCACCGGAACAAAGCCTTCTTGGAATTATCCTGGCGTGCGTTTCGTTGATTGTGATGCCCTTGCTCTCGCGCGCCAAGCGCAAGGTGGGCCGGGGGTTGCAAAGCGCAGCCATGCATGCCGACGCCCGCCAGACCGAGTTCTGCACCTATCTCTCCGCCATCCTGCTCGCGGGATTGCTTCTGAACGCCGCCTTCGGCCTTTGGTGGGCCGACCCGGTCGCCGCCCTGGTGATGGTCCCCATCATTGCCAAAGAGGGCATCGACGCGCTTCGCGGCGACGTGTGCTGCGACTAGCTTTGGTGTGCAGCGCGCCGCTTCAACTGCTCCCGGCGGTGATGGTCTCCAGCCCGTGCGCCCCCGGGCCGCTCTCGCTCTGGCGCAGCAGGAAGGCGAACGTCAATCCCACCAGGCCCAGAATGGAGAAGATCCACATGCCCAGCTGGTATCCCTCGGGATTCTGGGCGCTGGCGCCGGCGTGGTCATTGGCCCAACCGATGAGCAGATTGAAGCCCGCCAGCCCGATGTTCTGGATCATGGTCATCAGCCCGTAGGCTGTGCCCAGCTTGCTCTGTCCCACGATGTAAGCCACCGAGGGCCACATCACAGCCGGGATCAGCGAGAAGGCGATGCCCATCATGGCCATGGGAACATAGAGGGTGATGTGGGTATGACCCATCATCAGATAGACGGGGATCAGCAGCACCGAGCCAAACATCATCAACAGGGCGCGCTTGCCCACCTTGTCGGCCAGCAGCCCGAACGCCGGAGTGCCGAACATAGTGAAGGCGGTGAGGATGCTGATCAGGAATCCGCCCAACTCCCGGCTGGTGCCGTGCGCTTCCATGAAGAACTTCACCGCGAAGGTCTCGAAGGGGAAGATGCCGGAGTAGAACGTGATGCACAGGGCCACGATGTACCAGTAGGACTTGCCGAAGCGGAATAGGTCGGCGAACACCACCTTATCGGTCTCGCCCGCCTGTCCCAGCTCGAAGCGTTTCTCCGCGTAGATCTCAAGCAGCCAGTACACCACCGCCCCGACCACACACAGGGTGGCGAAGCCCACAGCGATCACCAGCGGAGTGCGCCAGCTTTGGTAGGCGCCCTTGGCCCAGGTGGGCGAGTTCTGCGCCAGCCAGGTGCCGGCGCGCGCGATCATCAGGTTGATGCCGAAGGCGAAGCTCAGTTCCTTGCCGCGGAACCATTTGGCGCAGGCCGTGGTCACGGCGACGATCAGCGATTCCGCCCCCAATCCGAACACCAGCCGGCCCGCCGCCATCATGGGCAGCGTTCCCGAGATGACGGTGATTCCCGCCCCCACCAGGCACAGCGTCCCGAAGATGAAGATGGACTTGCGCGTGCCGATGCGGTCCACGATCACCCCGCCGATCAGCACCATGAAGACGTTGGGGATGCTGTAGATGGCCTGTAGCAGGCCGATGTTGGCGTCGGAGAAGCCGAGCTGCGATTTGAGCACGTCCGCCAGCGGGCCGATGGCGTCGTAGACGTAGTAGTTGCCGAACATGGCCAGGCTGATGGCAACCAGCACTACCCAGCGCAAGCTGCGCGGCGGCGGCGGTTTCTGTCCTGTGACCACCTGCGAACCGGTCTCGCTCATAGGTCAGTCCTGTGATGCGGTGGTGCGACAAGACAACGCTTTTAGGCCCAAAGCGAGAGAAAAGATAGCAGAATCGCCGCCCGGATGGGCGGGAAATCCTCCGCCCGAGCTACGACCCGATGTAGCGGGCGTAGAAGCTGCGCGCCGCCGCCGGGTCGGTGGTGCCTTTGATGATGGCGCGGCCGTCGGGGAAGACGGTCATCTCGTAAGCCTCGTGCCAGAACTTGAGCACGAACTCATTGTGGCGAACCCGCCCGTGGGGTTCGAGGCGGCGGCTGGTCTCGGCGAAGTCCACGGGCCGCTGGCGCTCGTGGATCTGGACCGAATTGCGCCCGCAGAGCGTGATGTGCGGCCGTCCTTCGCCCGCCAGGTGAGGGAACTCGCGCGCGCCGCAGGTGCGGCAGTCGGGGCGCGGCTTCTCCGCCGAAACCTCCGAACGCGCGTTGTTCCACGCGTCCCAGGAAAGCAGCGTGCGGCGCAACTTGTCCTTTGCTCCCACCAGCAGCTTGAGCGCTTCCGTCGCCTGCACCGAGGCCACAGAGTGCGCGACGGAATTCAGGATGCCAGCCGTGTCGCAGGTCTCGACCGTACCGCGTGGCGGTTCGGGGAAGAGGCAGGTCAAACACGCCGTCTCGCTTGGCAGGATGTTCATGGTCACGCCGTAGCTGCCGACCGCCGCGCCGTAGATCCATGGGGTACCCGCCTTCACCGCGTAATCGTTGATGAGGTAGCGGGTCTCGAAGTTGTCGGTGCCGTCGAGGATGAGCTGGGCGCCGACCAGCAAATGGTCGATGTTGGCGGGAGTCAGGTCTGCGACCCCCGGCTCCACCACGATCTGAGAGTTAAAGGCGGCGATCTTCCGCGCGGCGGCAATGGCCTTGGGGAGCGATTCGGTGGCGTCGGCCTCGTCGAAGAGCGACTGCCGCTGCAGGTTGCTGGCTTCCACGTAGTCGCGGTCGAGGATGCGCAGCGTGCCCACGCCGGCGCGCGCCAAGAGCGCCGCCGCCGCCGAGCCGGTGGCGCCGCAGCCCACTACTACCACTCGCGCCGCCGCCAGCCGCCGCTGTCCCTCCGCTCCGATGCCCGCAAACAGCACCTGGCGCGAGTAGCGCTCCTCCCAGTTGGTCGGCATAGTGCTTCCTGCTCGTATTATAAGGATTGAGTCGAACTTATAAGGATTGAGTCGAACCGCCGCGGAGCCGCCGTTACCCGGCACTCTCATGGATTCAGGATCAGCACAGCAGATTTCCGATCCCTTCCACATCCAGCGCGTAGCCATGGTGGAGTTGCAACTGCGCGGCCGCGGCATCCGCGACCCGCGCGTGCTCGCCGCCATGGAGCGCGTCCCCCGGCACGAGTTCCTCGGGCCGGAGTCCCAAAGGGAAGCCTACGAGGACCGCCCTCTGCCCATCGGCCACGGCCAGACCGTCTCCCAGCCCTACATCGTGGCCGCCATGCTCGAGGCCCTCGAGATCCAGCCCTCCGACAGCGTGCTCGAGATCGGCACCGGTTCGGGATATCAGACCGCGCTCCTGGCGGAGCTGGCAGGGAAGGTCTATAGCATCGAGCGCCACGCGCCGCTTGCCGAGCGCGCCCGGGAAACACTCGCGCGCCTGGGATACACGGCCGTCAAGGTGGTGGTCGGCGACGGAACGGAAGGCTGGCCTGCCGCCGCTCCCTTCGACGTCATCCTGGTCTCCGCCGCGGCGCCCAAACTCCCGCCACCGCTGCTCGACCAACTGGCGGAGGGCGGCCGCATGATCGTCCCCGTGGGCTTCGCCCAGGGCCAGGAGCTGGAGCTGGTGCGCAAAGAGCAGGGCCAGCCCCTCATCACTCGCCTGGACGCCTGCCGCTTCGTGCCCCTCATCGGGCGAGAAGGCTTCCCCTCGGGCTGGGAATAGGCTACAACTCCGCGGCCGCTTCCCTCATCTAATTAACCAAACAGTTAAAATCTGCGGGAGGGAAGTATGGGAGCTAGGATTTTAAGGAACGTGCTTGTAATCATGACCTTAGCGGCATTGGCGCTGCCGGTTCTGGCTTATCCGGCCGACCGGGTGGCGGGCGGGCGCTACGACAAAGTGATCGCGGCAGAGGTCAACAAGAAACTTCAAGGCGACATCAAGCTGAATAACGTTCGCGCCACCGTCGAGGACGGCGCGGTCACCCTGACCGGCAGCGTCTCTCGCTACGCCGACAAGTCCAAGGCGGAGAAGAAGGCCGCCAGGGTCAAGAACGTGGCCGACGTTCGCAACCTGATCGCGGTGCGGACGGAGAACCTCTCGGACGCGGAGCTGGCGCAGCGCCTGGCGCGCAAACTGGCCTACGACCCCTCGGGTTACTCCGACCGCTATGGCACCGGCAACATGTTCAACCACTTGACCCTGACGGTGCGGGACGGTGTGGTGACCCTGGGCGGCCAGGTGCGCAACGAGAGTTCGCGCGACTACGCCGTGGCGGTCACGGAGAACGAAAAGGGAGTGCGCGGCATGGTGAACCAGATCCAACTCCTGCCCACCTCCATCTTTGACGACGACCTGCGCCTCAGCGCCGCTCGCGCCATCTATGGCGACTCGGTGCTGAGCCGCTACGCTAACGATCCCGGCGCGCCCATCCGCATCGTGGTCCAGAACGGTCACATCACCCTCTACGGAGTGGTGTCCAGCCCCATGGACAGCCAGGTGGCTGAGATTCGCGCGCGTGGGGTCTCCGGTGCCTTCAGCGTGGAGAACCGACTGGTGGTCGGCAAGGACATGGCCTACTGACGTAGCGCCGCCTCTCCGGCGGCTGTGGCGGGCGTGGGCACCTAGCCCACGCCCGCGGTCTATAGCCGGGCGCTACAATCCCTGCGTGGCCTTGCTGCGCAGCATCGGCGTCACCCTGGAAATGATCAAGTGGGAGCACTCGGTCTTCGCGCTCCCCTTCGCGCTTTTGGGCGCGATGCTGGCCGGCGGGGGATGGCCTCCCGGGCGCACCCTGGCGTGGATCATCGTGGCCATGGTGGCGGCGCGCTCCGCGGCCATGGCTTTCAACCGCCTGGCCGACGCCGCCTTCGACGCTGCCAACCCCCGCACCGCCTCCCGCGCCCTGCCGGCGGGCACGCTCTCCCGCGGATTCGTCGCTGGCTTCGTCGTCCTCGCCTGCGCGGTGCTGGTGCTGGCGGCCTCGCAACTCAACCGCCTGGCCCTGATGCTTTCGCCAGTGGCAGTCGCCGTGCTCCTGCTCTACTCCTACACCAAGCGCTTCACCCGCTGCTCGCACATGGCGCTGGGATTCGCCCTGGGCATGGCCCCGGCCGCCGCCTGGATCGCCGTGCGCGGCTCGCTCGACCCGCGCATCTTGCTGCTGACCGCCGCCGTCACCCTCTGGGTGGCCGGCTTCGACATCCTCTATGCTTGCCAGGACTACGACTTCGACCTGCGCGCCGGCCTCTACTCCATTCCCAAGGCCTTCGGCATCGCCCGCGCCCTCACCATCGCTCGCGCCCTGCACGTCCTCATGCTGGCGCTGCTGGGAGCAGTGGTTTTCGCCTTTGGCCTGGGCATCGTGGCCGCCGCCGGGGTCTTGGTCGTCGCTCTGCTCCTCACCTACGAGCACTCCCTGGTCGCGCCCAACGACCTCAGTCGCTTGAACGCCGCCTTTTTCACCATGAATGGGGTGATCTCGGTGGTCTTCCTGGCCTTCGTGGCCGGCGACCTGCTCCTGCGCCAGGGGTAGTGCCGCCGTCTCCATAAATACTTGACAAGAGTCCGCCGCCTCAGCCATAAATCAGCTTGAGTTTCGGCAAGTGAAGGACCGTTCTGATACCTGACGAAGGGTGTCCCCGAGGGCCGGCAGGCCTCCGGGGATTTTCGTTTTCGGGGGTTGGGACCGCTTTCCGGGACCCAGATCGCTTCCACAAGGAGCCGGCGCACCACATGAAGGAAAAAGGAACCGTGAAGTGGTTCAACGCTACAAAGGGTTACGGCTTCATCCAGCGGGAGTCGGGAGGGGACGTGTTTGTCCACTTCTCCGCCATCCAGGCCGATGGCTACCGCACGCTGAATGAAGGGGACGCGGTGGAATTCGAGGTCCAGCAGGGCCCCAAGGGCCTGCAGGCCGCGAACGTCACACGTCTGTAGCCTCCACGAAGAACTCGGGGGAAAGCCGGAGCGCGAGCTCCGGCTTTTCATTTGGCGGTGCTTTCGAACCTTTCACCGCGTTTAGAATCTAAGAACAGCCTCCGTGTGCTGACCGGGCCGCACCCTGCGGTATCATCGTTGCTGCGCATGTCCCACGCCTTCCAGACCCACGCCTTTCAGAGCGACGACCCACGCCTTAACCCCATCGCCGAAAAGGTGACGGCGGCACAGCGTCTCGACGCCGCCGACGCCCTCGCCCTCTTCCGCTCTCACGACGTCCTCGCCCTGGGCTGGCTGGCCAATCACGTGCGCGAACGGATGCACGGCAACGTGGCCTACTTCAACGTCAACCGCCACATCAATCCCACCAACGTGTGCGTGGCCGCCTGCCGCCTGTGCGCCTTCGGCCGCAAGAAGGACGCTCCCGGCGCCTACACCATGGCGCTCGAGGAAGCCTTTGAAACCGCCGCCACCGGCTACACGGAAGCCATCACGGAGTTCCACATCGTCGGCGGACTGCATCCCGACCTGCCCTTCCAGTACTTTCTCGACCTCATCTCCGGCCTCAAGCAGCGCTTCCCGCAGGTGCATCTGAAGGCCTTCACCATGGTGGAGGTGGCGTATCTGGCCCGGCGGGCCAAGCTCTCCATCCGCGAGACCCTGGAGCAAATGAAGGCGGCGGGGGTGGAATCGCTCCCCGGCGGCGGCGCGGAGATCTTCATCGAGCGCGTGCGCCGCGTCATCTGCGACCACAAGATCTCGGGCGACGAGTGGCTGGAGACGGCGCGCACCGCTCACCAGATCGGCCTGCGGTCGAACGCCACCATGCTCTACGGGCACGTGGAGAACGACGAAGACCGCGTGGACCATCTACTCAAGCTGCGCCAACTGCAGGACGAGACCTCTGGGTTCCAGACCTACATCCCGCTGGCCTTCCATCCCGAGCACACCGCGCTCAAGCACCTGTCCACCACCACGGGCATGGACGACGTGAAGAACATCGCCATCGGCCGCCTGGTGCTGGACAACTTCCCGCACGTGAAGTCCTACTGGCAGATGGTGACGCCCAAGATCGCGCAGATCACGCTGCGCTTCGGCGCCGACGACATCGACGGCACTGTCATCGAGGAGAAGATCTACCACGACGCCGGCGCCACCACGCCCCAGGGCCTGCGCCGCGACCAGCTCATCCGCCTGATCCGCGAAGCCGGCCGCGAGCCCATCGAGCGCGACACTCTCTACCGCCCCGTCACCCGCACCGAAACCACTTTCACCGTCGCCGTCTAGGATCTCGCTCCGCGCGCTCCGCTTGAACGCGCGCAACCCTCCAGAGAGCTGTCATCCTGAGCGAGGGAGGAATGCAAATGACGGCCGAGTCGAAGGACCCCTACCCCGTTCGTATCACGATGCGACTCTAGGACATTCTCACGATGCATCGCAGGCTTTGGGCTGCTCTCGTAGAAATGCCTTTGCAACTGCATTGGTTGTCCAACGCTTTAGGGGTCCTTCGACTCGCCGCTGCGCATGCGCTTGCGGCTCGCTCAGGATGACATTCGTTCTGGGAAGTAGCAGCGACGAGATGGCTACCAACAGCGGATTATTTTTCGAGAACGTTTCTAGAACAACTCAGCTATCCTTTGGTCTTCTCCCCAACGGAGGACCCCATGAAGCTCACCCGCAGAGACTTTGTCACCGCCGCCGGAGCCGTGACCTCGGCCTCATTGCTGGCCTCGCTCGATTCGCCGCTGGCGGCCGCCGAACAGCCGGCGCCGGCTTTTCCCGCGGCCAAGCGCGCGGTCATCATCTCCAAATACACCGGGGCGCAGTCCATGGACGGCGCGTACGAGCTGATGCGCCGCGGCGGCGACACCCTGGATGCCTGCCTCTTCATGTGCAAGGTGCAGGAGGACGATCCGCTGGACGACTCGGTCGGCCTGGGCGGGCTGCCCAACGAAGAGGGAGTGGTCGAGCTCGATGCCTGCTGCATGCACGGGCCCACGCGCCGCGCCGGCGCCGTGGCCGGTGTCCACGACATCAAGAACGTCGGCGCGCTGGCCAAGCGCGTCATGGAGCGCACCGACCACCTGATGCTGGTAGGCGAAGGCGCCACCCGCTTCGCGCTCGCCCAGGGCTTTCCCCGGGAGAACCTGCTCACCGAACGCTCGCGCAAGATCTGGCTGCTGTGGAAGGAGACCATGTCCAACCAGGACTCCTGGGGTCCGGGGCTCTCCGATCCCAACTGGAAGCCTCCGGTCGAGGTTCCGCCCCAAGCGCATCTGGAACAGCGCAAAAAGGAAGTAGAAGAGGTGGCCGCGCAACTGGGCATCGAACCCGCCTTCCGCCAGCAGGCGGTCGAGCGCGTGCTCTTTCCGCCGACGGGCACCATTCACGTCTCCGCGGTCAATGAGAAGGGAGAGATATCCGGCGCCACCAGCACCTGCGGCCTGGCGTGGAAGATTCCCGGGCGCGTGGGCGACTCCGCCATCATCGGCGCCGGCTGCTGGACCGATCAGGACGTAGGCTCGGCGGGCGCCACCGGCCGCGGCGAGGAGAACATCAAGATCTGCGGCGCGCACACCGTCGTCGAGAACATGCGCCGCGGCATGGAGCCGAAAGAGGCCGGCCTCGACGCCTTGAAGCGCATCGTGCGCAACTTCAACGGCGACATGACCCGGCTGCGCTTCGTGGACATGATCTTCTACATCCTGCGGCGCGACGGCGCCTACGCCGGCGTCTCCCTGTGGGGCCACAGCTCGAGCGGAAAGCCGCGCAACTTCGCCGTCCACGACGGGGAAAAGCGCACCGAGGATTGCGTCGCCCTTTTCCAGGGCAGTGCCCTCTCCTGGCCGCCGATTCCCACGCTGCCTAAGAGCTAGCGGGCACCCTGCGGCCGGCAACCGGCAGAAAGCCAATGCGAGTGTGGAAAGCCGTCCTCCTGAGTAGCGCGGCAGCGCGGCTCAGCAGCCGAGCGAAGCAAGCCCTGAGCGAAGTCGAAGGGGAGCCGGGGGCCCGTGCCGGGTCATAAGCGCAGGAACATGCTCCAGACCGAGCCCGCCTGATTTACATCCCGAGTACTTTTTTGACCTGCCCGACCTTTTTTTTAACTTTGCCGGCCTTGTGTTCAGCTTTGCCTTCAGCCTCCAAGTCAGGATTGTTCGTGACTTGGCCTACCTTCTTTTTGACTGCGCCTTTCACTTCATGAAAGGTGCCTTTGATCTCATCCTTCGTGCTCGAGTCCATTGTTTTTCTCCTTATCGTTATCCATTTTGAGCCTCTGAGGGGCTAACTCATTGGTTGGCGGCAACCTTTAGCAGAGCGCCTAACAAGCCGCCGCCGTTCGCCACTTGTTGGCCTGGTACCGGACCTGCGTTAACCCCAAGTCTTTTAGAAGT
>DASYVL010000055.1 GCA_035937135.1 Terriglobales bacterium | reverse complement strand
CGCCGAGAACGAGCGGCCGCTGCGCCAGGTCACCCCCGAGGCCATGCGTCCGCTGATGGACTACGCCTGGCCCGGCAACGTGCGCGAACTGGAGAACGTGATGGAGCGCGCAGTCGTGCTCTCCTCGGGCACCACCATCGGCCTCGACCTGCTGCCCGACCACGTGACCGGCCGCGACCTGGCCGGGCGCGCCATCGAGCACCGCCCCGATGCCTCGCTCTTCGACATCATGGACGACTGCGAGCGCCGTCTGGTCATGGACATGCTGGAAAAGACTCACTGGAACCAGACCGAGGCCGCCGAACGCTTCCACGTGCCGCTCTCCACCCTCAATCAGAAAATCAAGCGTCTCAGCATCGAGATCCGGAAGAAGTCGAAGGAGTAGCCGCCCCCTCCGGTATTGTCATGCTGCGCGGGAAGGTGGGACCTATGGCGACGGGCGGAGCCTCCTCGCGCCGCCTGTGGCCTAGCGCCCGGCGCTCTGCTATAGTTCGGCGTTTGCCATGGAACTGATCTCACCCGCCGAGTTTGCCAAGGAGAAAATCCACGCCGTGCAGGACTATTCCCTGCTGGCGGGGCGCTCCGTGGGCAACCTCTTCCGCCAACCGCGCTACATGGCGGACACGCTACAGCAGGCCGACGTCATCGGCGTCGGATCGCTCGTGATCGTGGTCTTGACCGGGTTTTTCACAGGGGCAGTGCTGGCCTTGCAGACCTCTCAGACCCTGCAGCAGTTCGGCTCGCTCTCGCTCACCGGGCAGGTGGTGTCGCTCTCCATGGTGCGGGAGCTGGGTCCGGTGCTGACCGGACTGATGGTAGCCGGCCGCAACGCCTCCGGCATGGCCAGCGAACTGGGCTCCATGCGGGTGACCGAGCAGATCGACGCCATGCGCGCCCTGGGCACCGACCCCACCAAGAAGCTGGTGACTCCCCGCGTGGTGGCTTCCGTGGTCATGCTTTTTTTTCTTACCATCATTTCCGACCTGGTGGGCGTGGGCGGCGGCTTTATGGTGGCAACCCTGGTGCTGAACCTGGACGCCAACCAGTACTGGACCATGGCCTACCAGTCGCTGGAATTCAAGGACATACTGATGGGGCTGACCAAGCCGGTCTTCTTCGGCTTTATCATCGCCACCGTGGGCTGCTATTACGGACTCTCAGCCCGCGGAGGCACGCAGGGAGTGGGCCGCGCCACCACCCAGGCCGTGGTCGCTTCCTCGGTGCTCATCCTGGCCACGAACTTTTTCGTCACCAAGCTGCTGATCGCCTGGTTCACGTAAGCGCGCAACGCCATGTCCACCACGCTCTCACCGCCCCGCAGCGCCGGCGCACCCGCCGCGGAACAGCGCGGCGCCATCATCGTCTTTGAGGACGTGGCCATCGAATTCGAGGAGAAGCCGGTGCTGGACGGCGTCTCCTTCGAGCTGCCGCAGGGCGAGACCAAGTGCCTGCTGGGCGTCGCTGGGGCCGGCAAGACCACCATCCTCAAGCTGGTGCTGGGACTCATCCGGCCGGACCGCGGCCGCATCACCGTGCTGGGGCAGGAGGTCAGCGCCATGCCCGAAGAAGAGTTGTTCGACCTGCGGCAGCGCATCGGCATGGTCTTCCAGGAGAGCGCGCTGTTCGACTCGCTCACCGTGGAAGAGAACGTCGCCTTCCGCCTGCTGGAGGAGGGCAAGCTACCCGAGGAGGAGATTCACCGCCGCGTGGTGGAGGTGCTGCGCTTCGTGGAGCTGGAGCACACGCTGGCCATGATGCCTTCGGCGCTCTCCGGCGGGATGCGGCGGCGGGTGGCCATCGCGCGCGCCATGGCGAGCGAACCGGAGCTCCTGCTCTATGATTCGCCCACCGGCGGCCTGGACCCCATCACTTCCACTACCATCATCGAGCTGATCGTGAAGCAGCGGGACGTCTACAAGACCAGCGCGCTGCTGGTGAGCCATCGCCTGCAGGACGGCTTCATGATGGCGTCCCACTACTTCGACACGGCGGCCAACGAGATGCGCCCCTTGGCCCAAGCTTCCCGCACCGACGTGCACACCACGTTTCTGGTGCTGCGCGAGGGGAAGGTGATCTTCGACGGCGCCTCGCGGGAACTCGCCTCGTCCCCCGACGAGTACATCCACGAGTACATCGCCTAGCGGCTAAGTCCCGTACTCGCGCTTCTCCGTGGCCGAGGCGGCGCGCATCTTGGCGAATTGCGCCAGGCGCTGCTCCATGTCCTTGAGCCTCTTGCGGCCCTCTGCGGAACGATGGATCAGCTTCTCCATGTGGCCCAGGAACTCGGGCGAATTCATCGCCTTGCGCAGGCCGGGGAGGAAGGGCTTGATCTTTCCATAGACGAAGAACATCTCGCCGTTGGAGTCGAGGAACAGTTCCTCGTTGATCGTTCCCCGCAGGACGAGCGAAGCCGCCATCTCCCAGTAGGAGACCACTTGCCGCAGCCAGCGGTTCTCATCGGAGCCGAAGGCAGTCATCACTTTCATCGCGTCTTCCGTGGACTGCGGGTTGAACTGGATCCCGTAGAAGTTGCGCGCCTTGCGCATCTCCGCCTCGCGGCGGAGGTCGTAGAGTTGAAGGATCAACTTCGCGTCCTTTGCGGTTGCTTTTGATTTTCTCTGCTTGGCCATGGGCTGGATTCCTTCTTCGGTAGGATTGGATTGCAGCCAGATATCTTATTACAGGCGCTCAGACCGCCGCCACCGGCGCCGGCAGCGGCCGGGAGTAGTCACATTTGACGGCGGCTTCCTTGCCGGCGGCCTTGCCCTTGCGAGCGCGCGGCCGGGGCTCGTCCTCTTCCGACTCCGAACGGCGAGCGTTGGGACAGGCCAGCACCGGGCCCGCTTTCAGCATCTTCTCCACCAGATACTCGCTGCCGCACTGCGGACACTTCTCCGCCACCGGCTTCCAGTTGGAGGTGAACTTGCACTCCGGGTAGCGCCCGCAACCATAGAAGAGGTTGCCGCGTTGCCGCGCCTTCTTCTCCACCAGCTCGCCCTGCTTGCACTCCGGGCACTTCATCCCGATGAAGTTCTGCTTGATGTACTTGCACTCCGGGTAGCCGGAGCAGGAGGTGAACTCCCCGAAGCGCCCGTGACGCATCACCATGTTGCGGCCGCACTGCGGGCACTTCTCGTCCAGGGGGATGTCCGGCACGCGCTTGCCCTGGTCGAGCCGCCGGGTGGTGCGGCACTTGGGATACGACGTGCAGGCCAGGAACTGCCCGAAGCGCCCGCGGCGCAGCACCATGGGCTGCCCGCATTCCTCGCAAATCTCCTCTTCGGTGTCGGCGTCCACCGTGAGTTCCTTGTCCGGCTTCTCGCGGGTGAAGTCGCAGCTTCCCTTCTTTTTCCGGTCGTACGTGCTGCAGGCCAAGAACCAGCCGTGGCGTCCCCAGCGCTCCACCATGGGCGAGCCGCAGCGTTCGCACTTCTCGCTGGTCGGCTTCTTCATGGTCTTGATGTTTTCCATCTTCTTCTCGGCGATGCGGATGTCCTTCTCCAGCTTGCTGTAGAAGTCCCCCATGGCCACGGTCCATTTCTCGCGGCCCTCTTCGATGTCGTCCAGTTCCTCCTCCAGGCGAGCGGTATAGTTGGGATCGAAGATGTCTCCGAAGTTCTTCACCAGCAGCTCGGACACCACCTCGCCGGTTTCGGTGGGCGCGAAGCGCCGTTCGTGCTTGATCACGTACCCGCGGTCCTGGATGCTGCTGATGATCTGCGCGTAGGTCGAGGGGCGGCCCACGCCGCGCTCCTCCAACTCCTTGACCAGCGAGGCCTCGTTGTAGCGCGGCGGCGGTTCGGTGAAGTGCTGCTCCGGCTTCAGCCCTTGCAGCTGGAGCCGCTGGCCTGCCTCCAGCGGCGGAAGGCTGTGCTCAAGTTCTTCGTCGGCTTCGTCCTTGCCTTCCTTGGCCGCCTCGTACACCGCCAGGAAGCCGGGCGACTTCAGCACCGAACCGGTCACGCGGAAGTTGGCGGTCTCGCCGCCCGCCTTGGCCTCGATCTCCACCATCGTGCGGTCGTACATCGCGGGCGTCATCTGCGAGGCCACGAAGCGCTGCCACACCAGGTTGTACACGCGGAACTCGTTGGGCTGCAGATACCGCCGCGCCATCTCGGGCGTGCGCTCCACCGACGTCGGCCGGATGGCTTCGTGCGCATCCTGGGTGGCGCCGCCTTTCTTCGAGCGATAGATGTTGGGCGCCTCGGGCAGGTTCTGCCGGCCGAACTCGCGGGTGATGTAGTCGCGCGCTTCGTGGATGGCTTCATTCGCCACCCGCACCGAATCTGTGCGCATGTAGGTGATCAGGCCCACCGAACCTTCGTCCCCCAGATCCACGCCCATGTAGAGCTTCTGCGCGATGCCCATGGCCACCCGCACCGGAAGTCCCAGCTTGCGTGAGGCGTCCTGCTGGAACTTGCTGGTGGTAAAGGGCGCCAGCGGCCGGCGCTGTTGCTCGCGCCGCTCCACGCTGGCCACGGTCCACTCCGCCTTTTGCAGCGGCTGCACCAGGGATTGCGCCTGCGCCTCGTCGCCGATCTGCATCTTGTCGTAGCGCTCGCCGTTCCTGCCGGTGAAGCGCGCCTCGAAGTTCGGCGGGACCGCCCCTTCCAGGACGGCGTCGATGGTCCAGTACTCCTGCTTCCGAAAGGCGCGGATCTCGATCTCCCGCTCCGCGATGAAGCGCAGCGCCACCGTCTGCACCCGGCCCGCCGAGAGGCCGCGCTTCACCTTGTCCCAAAGCAGGGGAGAGATCTTGTATCCCACCAGGCGGTCGAGCACACGGCGGGCCTGCTGCGCGTCCACCAGGTTCCAATCCAAGCCCCGAGGATGCTCGAAGGCCTCCTTCACCGCGCGCTGCGTGATCTCGTTGAAGCTCACCCGATACACCGGCACTTTGGCCTGCGGGCTGTCGCGGGTGACCCCGAACTCCTCCGCCAGGTGCGCGGCGATGGCTTCGCCTTCGCGGTCCGGATCGGGCGCCAGGTACACCGCCGCCGCCTTCAGCGCCTTCTTCTTCAGCATCGCGACCACTTTTTCTTTGCCTGGAATGATCACCAGCTCGGTCGCGAAGTCGTTCTCCACGTCCACTCCCAGCCCGCTCTTGGGCAGGTCTTTGACGTGGCCGAGCGAGGCTTCGACCTCGTAGTCCTTGCCGAGATATTTGTTGATGGTCTTCGCCTTGGCGGGCGATTCGACGATGACGAGGGCTTTGGGCAATGTTGTTCTCTTATTTCGACACTAGCACGGAATGAATGAAACTGTCAGCTTTGGGGTGTTTCCGTCCCGCACAAAAGCGCCTAGAAACTCCTGACAAAATTCTTGCCTGGGAGCTGGCGGATCTTCCCCGCCAGCTCGAGCTCGAAGAGCGCGGCGAAGATTTCAGACGCGGAAATCTCCGGCTCCAGGTGCTCTACCAGTTCGTCGATGTGCGTGGACTCGTCGGGCTTGAGCAGGGCAAAGAGCCGGCGCTCGTGCGGAGGAAGCGCCTCCTCGTCGAATAGAGATGCAGTCACCCCGGATTCGGTTGCAGAAGCTCCCGCGAGCGCGAGCGTGAGACGCGCGTCCGCGGGCAGGTCTTCGAAGACGTCTTCCCAGGTCGCGACCAGCTTGACTCCCTGCTTGATCAGCGTGTTTGGCCCCCAGGAGCCCTTGGAGGTGACGTTGCCGGGGACGGCGAAGACTTCGCGGTTCTGCTCCAGGGCGCAGCGCGCGGTGATGCGCGTGCCGCTGTACTCGCCCGCCTCGATCACCAGCACTCCCACCGCCAGCCCGCTGATGATGCGGTTGCGGATGAGAAAATTCTGCGGCGCCGGGAACGCCCCCACCGGGAACTCGGTCACCCATGCCCGCCCAGCCTGAGCATGCTCTCGGCGATCTTCTTGTTCTCGCGGGGATACATCACGTCAATGCCGGTGCCGAAGATGGCGACCGTGCATCCTTTGGCGGTGATTGCGCCGCGGTGGGCGGCGGCATCGATGCCTCGGGCCAGCCCGCTGACGATCACCAGACCGCGGTTGGCCAGGTCGCAGGAGAGCCGCTGCGCCATTCCCAGCCCGTAGGGCGTGGGATGCCGCGTGCCCACTATAGCCAGCGACGGCCGGGTGAGCGCCGCGGCGTCACCCCGGACGTAGAGCGCCACTGGCGGGTCGTAGATCTGTCGCAGGCGGGCGGGATAGCCGGGGTCGTCGAGCGTGAGCAACTCTGCGCCGGCAGCCGCGGCGCTGATTGCTTCCCTTTCCGCCAGTTCCATTGGCTTGCCCGTGGCCAGCGATTGCGCCGACGCCACTTCCAGACCAGCGGCTTCCAGCTCGGTCAGGGATGCGCGGAAGACGCTCTCTACGCCGCCGAAGTGCTCCACCAGCAACCGGGCGCGCGCCAGCCCCAGGCGCGGCGTGAGCGCCAGCGCCAGCCACTGCAGGTGGCCAGGATCCCTTGCCGGTTTCGGGTCAGCGGGAACCGTTCGGTCCTTTCGAAAGGGAAAAACTGCGCGGACTGTGCAGAGGGGAAAGAATTGCTGTCAAGTTGAGCCGCGCCCGTCGTTTGTTAGAATCGCGTTGGCAACACCATGCGGCCCGTCCGTGTTTCCGCCATCTCGTTCCTCAACACCGCGCCCCTGCTCTGGGACTTCGAACACGGCGCGCCGCGGCCCGAGTTCCGCCTGGAGTATACGGTGCCCTCGGCCTGCGCCGAGCAGTTGCGCGCCGGCGCGGCAGACGTGGGAATCATCCCCGTGGCCGCCTATCACGCCATTCCCGACCTGGTCATCATCCCCGAGGTAGCCATCGCCACCAAGCGCACCGTGCGCTCCATCGTGCTGGTGAGCAAGGTCCCCATGGAAGAGATCCGCACCGTGGCCGCCGACACCTCTTCGCGGACGTCCGTGCTGCTGGCGCGGCTGCTCTTCCGCAAGTGGCACGGCGGCGACCGCGAGTTCCTCCCCATGGCGCCCGACCTCGGCACGATGCTCGCCCGGTGCGACGCGGCGCTGCTCATCGGCGACCCGGCGCTCACCATCAGCCGCTCCCAGTACCTGATTTACGACCTGGCGGAGGAGTGGCACCGGCTGACGGCAAAACCTTTTGTCTTCGCCTTCTGGGCGGTGCGGCGCGAGGCGCTGGCGCAGGCGCCGCTGGATCTGGCGCGCACCTTCCAGCAGTCGCGCGACCATGGCCTCCAGCCCGCGAACCTTCAGCAGCTCGGCCGCGAGTGGGCGCCGCGCGTCAGCCTCAGCGAAGTCAAGGTGGTCAGTTACCTGACCCAGAACATTGACTATTCGCTGGACGCCGAAAACCTTGCCGGCATGGAGCTGTTCTTCCGCTATGCGGCCGAGGCAGAGCTGCTTCCGCAGTCCCGGCCGGTGGAATTTCTTGCAGCCCGGGCAGGAGCCGGGACGAGAGGACAAGAACCGCAGGTTTCCGTTTAGAATGAGAATCTCTTCATGTCCCTGACCAAAGCCCAGGCCCTCGACCTCTACCACTCCGATGACCTCGTCGGCATCGGGATGGAAGCCGACGCCGTCCGCAAGCGGCTGCATCCGGAGGGCGTGGTCACCTACATCATCGACCGCAACATCAACTACACCAACCTATGCACCGAGTACTGCACCTTCTGCGCCTTCTACGCGCCAGTGAAGGGCCCGGGCCGCGCTGCCGGGTACGTGCTTAACTTCGAGACCATCTACGACAAGGTCCGCGAGACGGTGGAGCTGGGCGGAACGGGGATCCTGATGCAGGGCGGGTTGAATCCCGACCTGCCGTTCAAGTGGTATGAAGACCTGCTGCGGGGCATCAAGCAGCGCTTCCCCCAGGTGCACCTGCACTGCTTCTCGGCCTCGGAGATCATTCACTTCGCCGGCCTCGAGGGCATCTCCATCCGCGACACCATCGTGCGCCTGCGCGACGCCGGCCTGGATTCCATCCCCGGCGGCGGCGCCGAGATCCTGGACGACGAGGTGCGCTACAAGGTGGCCCGCCTCAAGTGCCTCACCGAAGACTGGCTGAACGTCCACCGCACCGCGCACAAGCTCGGCATGCGCACCACCGCCACCATGATGTTCGGATGCGGCGAGGAGCTGCGCCACCGCGTGAACCACTTCCAGTACGTCTACGACCTGCAGGAGGAAACGGGCGGCTTCACCGCCTTCATCCCCTGGACCTTCCAGCCCGGGAACACGGCGCTGGGCGGGCGCGGCTGGGAGGAGGCCACCTCGGTCGAGTACCTGAAGAACCTCGCCATCTCGCGCCTCTTCCTCACCAACATCGAGAACGTGCAGTCGAGCTGGGTCACCCAGGGGCTGAAGGTCTGCCAGCTCGGCCTGCGCTTCGGCGGCAACGACGTGGGCTCGGTGATGCTGGAGGAGAACGTGGTCAAGGCCGCCGGCACTTCCAACTGCACCACCGAAGAGGAGCTGCGGCGCATCATCCGCGACGCCGGCTTCCGCCCCGCCCAGCGCGATACCCTCTACCGCCGCTTCTTCCTCAACTAGCCACCAGCCGCGTAGGGCAGCTCTTCCGCTTTGAGGTCAGTCAGCAGGTTCCAGCGGCGGGCCGTCTCCGACCGCTCCTGGTACAGGGTGCGGCCTTCTTCCTCAGACATCGAAGACTGGCAGAGTGTTCCGAAGCGCGCCAGCCTGCTGCGGTCAAGCGCCGCCTCCAGGCCGGCGAGGTTGGACGGGACCACCTCGCCTCGGGCCTCGCGAACCTCGCGCGCCAGGGTCACAATGAAGCCCATGCGGTTTTGCAGGTCGAGGCGCTTGGCGCGGTCGAGGAGCCAGGCCGTGTCCATCTCCGGGTAGTGAAGCAACAGCCAGGGCAGCGCCTGGAGCAGCCGCCGGTTGACGTCCCCGAGCGCCAGGGCCGCCAGCAGGACTTCGGCGGGATTCTTCTGCTCGCCGCGACGCCGCGCGGCCAAGCCGGGATAGCCCAGCCGCCCTAACTCCGCAGCGACTTTCCGGTCTCCCGCAGGCGGCGGTTGCCAGTCTCCGGCGGGCAGGGGAAGCGAGGCCGGGGAGAGGGAATAAACCTCGGCCAGGCGCGTCGCCAGCGCCGGAGGCGGGACTCTGCGCCCACGCTCCAGCATAGAAAGGTAGGCCTGCGTGACCCCTAGTTGGCGGGCCGCGCGCTTCTGCGTCCAGCCGCGGGAGCGGCGGGCGGAGTGGAGAAGGTCAGGAGTCATGCGTGCATTACATAACACTTTATGTCATTCACTTGCAAGCTTCTTATCTAACATAACTAACTGAGTTATGTCTGTCTTGACAGGGTACACTGCAAGCGTCGTCGTTGCCGGCGAGACGGCGGCGCTACCCTACGTTACAATCGTCCCTTGCCCTGCCTAGCCGCCATCCAGTTAGTTGCGCTCTTCTTGGCCCGCCAGCGCGGGCTGGCCGAGTGGTGGCAGGCCAACGTCCGCGACACCACCTTCAAGGGGCTCTACCAGCTCAACGCCTTCGACCTGGCCCTGCTGATCCCCTACTTTGCGGTGCTCATCATCCTGGCCTCCTACGGGATGCACCGCTACGTGCTGGTCTTCCTCTATTACAAGAATCGGAAGAATCGGGTCACGGAGCCGCCCGGGCACTTCGCGGAGCTGCCACGGGTGACGGTGCAGTTGCCGATCTTCAACGAGCAATTCGTGGTGGAGCGGCTGGTGGAGTCCATCTGCCGGCTGGACTATCCCCGGGACCGGCTGGACATCCAGGTGCTCGACGATTCGACCGACGAAACCGTGGCCGTCGCCCGCGCCGTAGTGGAGCACTATGCCGAGCTGGGCCAGCCCATCAGCTATCACCACCGGGATAACCGCGAGGGCTTCAAGGCCGGGGCCTTGCGGGAGGGCATGAAGACGGCGCAGGGCGAGTTCATCGCCATCTTCGACGCCGACTTCGTCCCGCCCGAGGACTTCCTGCTGCGCGTCATCCACCACTTCACCGGCCCGCAGACCGGCATGGTGCAAACGCGCTGGACGCACATCAATCGCAACTATTCCTTCCTCACCGAGGTCGAGGCCATCCTGCTGGACGGCCACTTCATCCTGGAGCACGGCGGGCGCTCGCGCACCGGAGTGTTCTTCAACTTCAACGGCACGGCAGGGATGTGGCGGCGGCAGGCTATCGAGGAGGCGGGTGGCTGGCAGCACGACACCCTCACCGAGGACACCGACCTCTCCTATCGCGCCCAGCTCATGGGATGGAAGTTCGTCTACCTGCAGGACGTGGAGTGCCCGGCGGAGCTGCCCATCGAAATGACCGCCTTCAAGACGCAGCAGGCGCGTTGGGCGAAGGGGCTGATCCAGGTGTCGAAAAAGATCCTGCCGCAGGTGATGCGCAGCGACGTCCCGCGCAAGGTGAAGATCGAAGCCTGGTACCACCTGACCGCCAACTTGAGCTATCCGCTGATGATCGTGCTCTCCACGCTCTTGCTGCCGGCGATGATCGTCCGCTTCTACCAGGGTTGGTTTCAGATGCTCTACATCGATCTGCCGCTGTTCCTGGCCTCCACCTTCTCCATCTCGTCTTTTTATCTGGTCTCGCAGAAGGAGCTGTATCCGCGGACCTGGCCGCGGACCTTCCTGTATCTTCCCTTCCTGATGGCGCTGGGCATCGGCTTGACCATCACCAACACGCGCGCGGTGCTGGAGGCGCTGGCGGGCATCCAGTCGTCGTTCAAACGGACACCAAAGTACAAGGTGGAGACCCGCGCGGACAGGGCAAATGCCGCGAAATACCGCCGGCGGCTGGGCTGGGTGCCGTGGATCGAGCTTTTGATCGGCGCCTACTTCGCGGCCACGGTCTACTATGCCATTGACAACGAGAATTACATGACCGTGCCCTTCCTGCTGCTGTTCGTGCTGGGCTACTGGTACACCGGGCTGATGTCGCTGCTGCAAGGCCGCTTCGAGCGCCTGGCGCTCCCGGCCGAGGCCCACAGCAAACCCTTCCCTGTGGGCGTCTGAGGCCGCTGCGCCCCATGCGTAACTTTTTCCTTCTTCGTCCATCTCATGGCGGGGAGAGTGGTGTGCGCGGCCGGCGGCTGGGGATTCTCGGAGGGCTGTTGCTGGCGTCGGCGCTGGTGTTTGCCGGGTCGTCGCAGCCGGGAAATCATCTGCGCGGGCAGAGTTCGCCGTACCTGAAGCGGGCGGCGAGTCAGCCGGTGGATTGGTATCCGTGGGGCGCGGAGGCCTTTCGCCGGGCTCGGCAACTCGACCGGCCCATCCTGCTGGACGTGGGCGCGACCTGGTGCCCGACCTGCGACCGCATGGACCGCGAAAGCTATACCCGACCGGAGATCGCCGACTACATCAACGCCAACTTCGTGGCGGTCAAGCTCGACTACGACGCGCGGCCCCGGCTGACGGCGAAGCTGGAGCGGGCGCACGCGCTGAAGAATTTTCCCGCCGGCATCCCGCTGACCGGCTTCCTCACGCCCTGCGGCAAGCTGTATCTTGGAGGCACCTACTTCCCGGAGAAGGCGACCGGCGACAAGCCCGGTTTCGCGGAGACGCTGAAGCAGGCTGCCGGCCTCTATCGCACGGAGCGGGCGCAGGTCGAGCAGGACGGATTCGATCTCAAGCTGAAGGAGGAGTTCGGTGAAGAGAAATCTCATGCTGGCGCTGGCGCTCGCGAGCCTGGCGCTTGCGGCAAGAAGTAACGCCGCCGAGAACCTGAAGCTCAATCCCAAGCTCGATTACTCGAGCGACAGCGAGGACGGCCCGCTCATCACCGGCGACCAGATGGAGGACGGCCCTGTGGCCGGCAAGCCCAACTACATCCTCATGGTGGGCGAGGGTTGATTCAACTCCAAGCGGCAGGCTCGCCGCTCCGTCAGCTTGTACGAGAAGTACAAAGGCCGGGTGCAGTTCGTCATCATCGACCTGGACAAGAAGCGCTCCAAGGACCAGCAGAAGCTGGTCGAGAAGTACTACGAAGGCTTCATCCCCCACGTGGTGGTGCTGGACAAGAACGGCAAGACCCGCTACAGCCTGGCCAGCGAAGTAGAGGAATCGAAGATCTCCGCCATCCTGGATAAAGCGCTGCAATAGGCGCGTGCTAGAATCGCGGGCTTCGCAGGATTTTTAGAGGACCCAGAGGATGCCCGTGCGCAAACTTCTTTTTGCTTTCCTGCTCCTGAGCCTGCCGGCAGCGGCGCTCGACCGCCAGCCCAACGCCGACTATCGCGCCCGCCGCCAGGCGCTGGCGGAAAAAACCAAGGGCGGCGTGGTGGTGCTCTTTGCCGCCACCGAGGCCGAGGGCCCGAACGCGCTCTACGGCTTCCGCCAGGACGACAACTTTTTCTATCTGACGGGCTGGAAGGAGCCCGGCGCGGCCATCGTGATCGCGCCCGCGGGAGCGGTGAGCCCGGTAGCGCCGCTGCATCCCTACATCGAGATCCTCTTCCTCCCCTCGCGCAACAACACGCAGGAGCGCTGGACCGGCCCCAAGCTCGGCCCGGAAAACGAGGACGCGACGCGCATCACCGGCTTCGATCGGGTGGAACCGCTGGACAAGATGCGCGACGAGCTGGAGCGCCTGGTGTCCAAGCCGCGCGCGACGGTCTATTCCGACCTGCCGGCGTATGGGGAGACTTCGCCCGCGCCCGGCCCGCTCGACTGGCTGCGCCGCAGCAATGCTTTCCCCAACTACGTCTCTTTCCTGGACGTGAAGCCGCAGCTGGCCGAGTTGCGCGTGAAAAAAGATGCGGGCGAGCTGGAGCGCATTCGCAAAGCCACAGATGCCTCTATCGCCGCGCATCTCGCGGCCATGCACACTATGAAGCCGGGGATGACGGAGCGCGAGATCTCAGCGGTCATGCAATACGAGTTCCTGCGGCGCGGCTGCGAGCGCGCAGCGTACGCCCCTATCGTCGGCTCGGGGCTGAACTCGACCGTGCTGCACTACTCCGAGGACTCCGGCCCCATCGAGAACGGCGACGTGGTGGTGATGGACGTAGCCGGCGAGTACTCCATGTACGCCTCTGACATCACGCGCACGCTTCCCGCCAACGGCAAGTTCGCCGCCCGGCAGCGCGAGATCTACGACATCGTGCTGGGAGCGCAGCAGGCGGCCATCGCCGCGTTCCAGGCGGGCAAATCCACCATCGGCCGCTCGTCGCCCGATTCCCTCTACAAGGTCGCCTACGACTACATCGACACCCACGGCAAGGACCGCGCCGGCCGGCCGCTGGGCCGTTACTTCATCCACGGCCTCAGCCACTACGTGGGGCTGAACGTGCACGACGTCGGCGACGGCCGCGCTCCGCTCGGCCTGGGCGCGGTCTTCACCATCGAGCCCGGCATCTACATCCCCGAGGAGAAGCTGGGCGTGCGCATCGAGGACATCTTCTATGTGGACGCGGGCGGCAAACTCATCAACCTGACGGAGAAGCTCCCCCACACCGCCGCGGACGTCGAAAAGGAGATGGCCGCAGGGCGCTAGCACTCCGCTTCCGGAACCCCCGAGTTGTCACTCCGAGCGGCTTTCAGCCGCGAGGAACCTGCTGTTCTAGCACCCCGACTGTCCCGTTTTGGTATCCTATCGGCTACGTTTATGGTCACTCTGTACCTGATTCTGTTACTGTCGGTGCTGGCGGTTCTGGGCACGGCGGGAGTGCTGTATCTGCGGGTGCGACGGCATTTGCGCGCCTCTGACACCGCCCTGCGCCAGGCCCTGAAGGAAGTGGAAGAGGAGCACCGCCCTACCACCATCGGCCAATGAGGATGACGAACCGATCAGAATCCGTCGCGGCAGTCGTCAGGGTCCAGGCGCCCAGCTTGGCGCTGCCCTATCAGGTCATGCTGGTGATCTCCGGCAGCCTGCTGGTGGCGCTGGCGGCGCGGATCTCGCTGCCGCTGCCCTTCACGCCCGTCCCGCTCACGCTGCAGAACTTTGCCGTGCTGCTGGTGGGATTGCTGCTGGGGCGCCGCGCCGGTTTTGCCGCGCTGGTGCTCTACCTCGCCGAAGGCGCCACCGGATTGCCGGTGTTCACTCCAGTGGGGCTGGGGGGAATCGCGCAATTGCTTGGCCCGACCGGCGGGTACCTGATGGCGTATCCGGTGGTGGCGTATCTCGCGGGCTGGATCGCCGAGCGCGACCGCTCAAGCTTCGCCCGCAGCGCCTTGGCAGCCACGGCCGCTGAGATTTTTCTGTTCATCGCCGGCGTAAACTGGCTGATGGTCTTCTTCCACGTTCCGCTCGTCCGGGCAGCGCAGTTTGGCCTCTATCCTTTCTTCTTCGCGGAAGTGATGAAGGTGCTGCTGGCGGCGGGCATCGCGAGCCGGCGGCCATTTGCGCGCCAGGCCCGGGCATGAGCCCAGAGGCCCAGACCGCCACCGCGGAAGCCGAAGTCCGCGAGATCAACCAGAAGTTCTACCAAGCCCTGGAGTCGCTGGACGTGGAAGCCATGGAGAGCGTGTGGCTGCACCACGACCTGGTGCGCTGCGTGCATCCCGGATGGCCGATGCTGGCGGGGTGGGAGTCGGTGCGCGAGAGCTGGGAGGAGATCTTCCGCAACACCGAATCCATGCTGGTGAGCACCCGCGACCTTTCGCTGCACATCGAAGGCAGCGTGGGCTGGGTGACGTGCACCGAGCGCGTGACCGCAAAGCGCACCGATCGCAGCGAGACGGTGCTGGTGCAGGCCACCAATCTTTTTCTTCGGCGCGAGGGCGAGTGGAGGATGGTGCTGCATCACGCTTCGCCCCTGGCCCTGCCCGGCTATGTGCCTCCCAGCGAGACGGTGCACTAGATTCCGCCCATGTCTCCCCCTACCAAACGGCCCAAGAAGAGCGCTCGCCACGAAGAGCTCGCAGCGCCCCCCGCGGGCGCTGCCGGCGCGCAGGAGATCTCCGTGGCCCACAGCCCGGACGCCGACGATGCATTCATGTTCTACGCTCTGGCCACCAACAAGCTGCGCTTCCCCGGCCTGACCTTCAAACACACGCTGTGCGACATCGAGACCCTGAACCAGCAGGCCCGCAAGGGCATGTACGACGTAACCGCCATCAGCTTCCACGCCTACCCCTACCTGCAGGAAAAGTACGCGCTGCTCTCGAGCGGCGGCAGCGTGGGCGACGGCTACGGTCCCATGATCGTGGGAGCGCGCGTGCACACCATGGAGGAAGTTCGGGACAAGAAGATCGCGATCCCGGGCAAGCTGACCACCGCGTATCTGGTGCTGCAGCTCTTCGCGCCCCACAGCGAGACCGAGGTCGTCCCTTTCGACCAGATCATCCCGCAGGTGCTGGAGGGAAAATTCGAGGCTGGGCTCATCATCCACGAGGGCCAGGTGAACTTCGACAAGTTCGGGCTGCACAAGCTGGTGGACCTGGGCAAGTGGTGGCGGGACACCACCGGCCTGCCGCTGCCGCTGGGCGGCAACGCCATCCGGCGCGATCTGGGGGCGGAGACCGTGGCGCAGGTCTCAACCGCGCTGAAAGCCAGCATCCAGTACGCCCTCGACCACCGCGAGGAAGCGCTGGACTACGCCATGCAGTTCGCCCGCGACCTCGACCCGCAACTGGCCAACAAGTTCGTGAGCATGTACGTCAACGAGCGCACGCTGGATTACGGCGAGGAGGGTCGCGAGGCGGTGCGGCGCCTACTGGACATGGGCTTCCGCGCCGGAATCATCCCATACCCGGCCAAGGTGGAGTTCGTCGGCTAGCTGTATCGTTGCCGGCGGGACGCCGGCGCTACGGCTTGGCGGATTGGTGCTTGCCGATGATGACGCCGACCTCGATCGCGGCCTGTGGCTCGAGCGTATGGAAATGGAATCCCACACCGCCAGGGGCTTTGTAGCAGGAGATCGTCTTCACAGGGCGGTGGATGCCTTCGCTCTCATCTACCAGGACCAGGCTGAGCATATCGCCCTCGTGGCAGCCCACCGTGGTGTCCACCAGCATGCCGCCCAGGCCCAGGTCGCGCACCGCGCCGATGCGCTTGCCCTGGTCATCGGTAGCGTAGATGCCGGCGGACTCGGGGATCATCACTCGCTCGTACTTGCGCCGGTCCTTATCCATGGTGCACCTCTCTAGGCGAGGCCGGTGTCCTTCGCGTAATACTTCCCGATGAGGATTTCGACCTCGACCGCGGCCCCGGGGTCAAGATCCACGAACTGGAAGCCGGCGCCCTCGGAGCCGGAATAGCGCACCTGGGCACGCACCGCGCAGTGAATCCCCTCAGCGTCATCCACGATGTGCAAAGAGAGTTCTTTGCCCTTGGGGAACTTCTGCGAGGAAACCATCAACAACCCGCCGCGCGCGATCATGCGCAGCTTGCCCAGGCGCGCGCCCTTGGCGTCGGTGACGTACACCTTGGATCCGGGGGCCACGTTCACGCGCTGGTGGCGCCGCCGCTCGCGGAAGTCCTCGGCCTTGCCCGCCTCGCTTTTCTTCCCAGTCATGCCGCGGATTCTACCAGAGCCTCGCAGCGGCCAGCGGCGCAAGTCCAGGGAGAATGCGGGCTTGGGTTTCCGCATTCGGGAACGCTATGATGACATGCGTACGCCCGATGCCCTCGCCCACCCATAACGGAGCCTTCACGCTGCTCATCGACGCCGACGACACGCTGTGGGAGAACAACATCTACTTCGAGCGGGTGATTGCCCGCTTCTTTGAGGACTTTTCCGGACACGCCCCCGAAGCTCTCCGCCAGACCCTGGACGACGTGGAGCGCGAGATCGTCCTCAGCCACGGCTACGGCCTGGCAGCCTTCGAGCACGCGCTGGTGCGGACCTGGGAGCAGCTGAGCGGTTCGCTCCCCGGGCCCGCGCGCGAAGCGGAGGTGCGGGCGCTGGCGCGCTCGGTGAACCAGCATCCCATGGAGCTCCTGCCCGGCGTCCCGGAAACGCTCTCCTATCTGGCCGCGCGCCACTCGCTGATCCTGATGTCCAAGGGCGACCCGGGGGAGCAATCGGCGAAGCTCGATCGCTCCGGCCTGCGCCACCACTTCTCCGCCATGGAGATCGTCCCGGAGAAGGACGCGGACGCCTACCGCGACACGCTGGCGCGCCACAAGCTTGCGCCCCTCTCCACTTGGATGATCGGCAACAGCCCGAAATCGGACGTCAACCCGGCGCTGGCCGCCGGGCTGAACGCCGTCTTCGTCCCCCACGACATGACCTGGGTGCTGGAGCACGAGCACCTGTGCCCTCCCCAGGCCCAGCCGCCGCACCTGCTGGTTCTGGAGCGCTTCACCGAGCTGCGCGAGCACTTCTGACCCGCCCACGGCGCCCATTCCAGCGGTAACCGCGCCCGCGCACTTCAGTAATGCATCAAGGTTAGTGTTAACCAGGATGGGGCCGGTGCGCCGGAAGGCGCGGCCGCGGATGTTACTCTTGCAGTGCTCTGCGTTTCTCTCGCGCCACCCGTGTGGCCGTGAGGTCCAACAACATTCGGCGCCTGCTGCAAACCTTCCAGGCGCTGGCCGATCTCGGTCCGGAGATGACCGCCGACCGCGACTTCCCGCAGCGGGCGCGCTCCATGCTCGCCCTGCTGATGGAGGCCGTGGCCGCGCAGGAGGCTGCCCTCTTCACCTTCACCGACAAGCCCGCCATGCTCTCCTCGGTGGCGGCGCACGGCTTCGCCCTGTTCGCGGAGCCGGCGGTGATCCCGCTTCTGCCCAAGCACGTGCACACCCTCTCCAGCGCACGAATGCCGCAGGCGGTGAACGCCAAGAGCTGCGAGACCCTGTTCAGCTCGAACGGCAACGTGGCGCCGGAGCTCTTCAAGTGCGTGGCCCCGCTCAAGGTGGGTTCACGCCTGGTGGGAGCGATCACGCTCGGCCGCCGCGAGGGCGATGCGCTCTACGCCGAAGAGGAGTTCGAGGCCCTGCACCTGCTCTCCCACTACGTGGCCCTGGCGGTGCACAATCACACGCTTTCGTATTCCTTGCAGCAGCGGGTTTCTGAGAACCTGCGGCTTCTGGCTTCGCTGCACAACTTCTACGACCAGACGCTGGAAGCCTTCGCCACCGCCATTGACGTGAAGGACACTCACACCCGCGGACACTCGCTACGCGTCGGACGCTACGCCGCGGCCATCGGCGCCGGCCTCGGCCTGGATGAGACCCAGGTCTCGGGCTTGCGCGCCGCCGGCTACCTGCACGACATCGGCAAGGTCATCGTGGACAAGGCCCTCTTCAACAAGCCCGCGGCCCTGCGCCCGGAGGAGTTCCGGGAGATGGCCGACCACACCATCATCGGACACCAGATCGTCTCCGGAGTGCAGTTCCCGTGGAAGGGCATCGCCGAGGTGGTGCGCTGGCACCACGAGCGCTCCGACGGCTCCGGCTATCCCGACCACCTCTCCCATGACGAAGTTTCCGAGCCGGTCCGCATCGTGGCCCTGGCGGATACCTTCGACGCCATGACCAGCGAGCGTTCTTACCGGCAGTCCATGTCGCTGGGCGCGACGCTGAATGAGATCGTCAAGCTGAGCCCCAAACTGTACGACCCCAACGTGGTCCAGGCCATGCTGGTGCAGATGCGGCGGGACGCCGTCGGCCGCGGCAAGCCCAACTTCCTCGAGGACGCGGGCCTCTGCACCATCGCCCCGGCCGACATTGACCAGATGGCCGCGGCGCTCAGCCACAAGGTCAATCACGGCCGCGTCTATTCCGCCTGACGCTTCTCCCCGCAACTTTTTCTCCCGCTGGTGTTGAGTATCCTTAAGGACCCGCGGCCGCGGGCCTGGAGGAACTCCCGCATGAGATCCGCTTCCCGCAAGACCACTCTCCTGCTGCTGGCGCTGGCCCTGTGCGCCTCCGCCTCCCTGATCGCCGTAGACAAAGCCAAGAGCAAGAGCGCCGCCGCCGGGCGCATGGAGGAGGAAAAGCGCGCGCTGCATGCCTTGAATCGGCTGAGCTTTGGGCCGCGTCCCGGCGACGTCGAAAAAGTTCGTGCCATGGGCGTGGACAAGTGGATCGAGCAGCAGCTGAATCCGTCCAAGGGGGACAACGCCGCTCTGGAAGCCCGCCTCGCCCCGCTGCGCACCCTGCACATGAGCACGCGCGAGATGATGGAGGAGTTCCCGCCGCCCCAGGTGATCCGCGCCATCGCCGAGGGACGGATGTCCCTGCCCTCCGACCCGCAGCGCCGCGCCGTCTATGAGGCCCAGATCGAGCGCTACAAGAGGCGCCGCGAGCAGCAGCAGAAGGAAGCTGCCTCGGGCAACAACAACGCCAGCGCCGCCGGCGAGGACGCCAAGGGCGGCGAAGGCGACCGGAAGGACATGAACCCCGCCGAGCGCGCCCAGCGCCGCGAAGCCCGCATGTATGCCGAGCTTAAGTCCGAGGAGCTGCTGGACATGACTCCCGAGCAGCGCACGGCGGAGATCATGAAGATGTCAAACGACGAGCGCCGGGCGCTGGCCCGCGGCTTCAGTCCCGAGGAGCGCGAAAAGGTCTTCAGCGAGTTCTCGCCCCAGCAGCGCGAGACGGTGCTGGCCCTCATCAATCCGCAGCAGGTGGTGGTGGGCGAGGTGCAGCAGGCCAAACTCCTGCGCGCCGCTTACAGCGACCGCCAGCTCGAAGAGGTGATGACCGACTTCTGGTTCAACCACTTCAACGTCTTCATCAACAAAGGGCCCGACCGCTACCTGGTGACTGCCTACGAGCGCGACGTCATCCGGCCCAACTCCATGGGCAAATTCAAAGACCTGCTCTTCTCCACCGCCAAGAGCCCGGCCATGCTCTTTTACCTCGACAACTGGCAGAGCGTCGGGCCGAACTCCGAGTTCACCAAGAACGGCCCCGAGCGCCGCGGCAATCAGCAGGCCGGAGCCGGGCGCAATCGCCGCATGAACCAGGGCGGCTTCGGGCGCGGACAGATGGGCCGCAACCGTTATCCCGGCATGGGCCAGCCTCCATCCGGGACGGGTATGCCGCCCGCCGGCGGCCAGCAGGACCAGATGGGGCAGCAGCGCCGCCAGCAGCAGCAGCAGAACCGCCGCAGCGGCCTGAATGAGAACTACGCCCGCGAGCTGATGGAGCTGCAGACCCTGGGCGTCAACGGCGGCTATACCCAGAAAGACGTCACCGAGGTGGCGCGCGTCTTCACCGGCTGGACCATCAAGCAGCCGCGCCAGGGCGGCGGCTTCGATTACGAAGGCCGCATGCACGAGCCTGGCGACAAGGTCGTCCTGGGCCAGACCATCCACGATGGCGGCGAGGGCGAAGGCAGGAAGGTGTTGGAGATGCTGGCGCGCAACCCCGCGACCGCAAAGTTCATATCCACCAAGTTGGCGCAGCGCTTCGTCTCTGACGCGCCGCCGCCGGCGCTGGTGGAGCGCATGGCGCAAACCTTCCTCAAGACCGATGGCGACATCCGCGAGGTGCTGCGCACGATGTTCAAGTCGCCCGAGTTCTGGGCGCCCGAGGCCTTCCGCGCCAAAGTAAAAACGCCGCTCGAGTTCGTGGCCTCGGCGGTGCGCGCCACCGGCGTGGACGTCCAGAATGCCGCGCCGTTGGTCCAGGCGCTCAACCGCATGGGCATGCCGCCTTACGGGATGCAGCCGCCCACCGGGTACTCCATGAAGGCGGAGGCCTGGGTGAATTCCAATGCGCTGCTCAGCCGCATGAACTTCGCGCTGGCGCTGGGCGGCGGCCGGATGCCGGGAGTGAAGTTCGACCCGCAAACCGTGCTGCGCGGCGCGCCTCCGCCCGAGAAGTCGGACGCAGCGCTCGCCCTGCTGGAGGACGCGCTGCTCTCCGGCGACCTCTCCAAGCAAACGCACGACATCATCAAGAAGCAGTTGGACAACCCCCAAGTCACCGGACGCCTGCTGGATGATCCCCAGCGCGCCCCCAACCTGGGCATGATCGCGGGCTTGATCCTGGGATCACCGGAGTTTCAGAGAAGATAACGCTTGTGTGGAAGCGGGCGACTCGCCCGCGCAGCTAGGAGCTAGAAGCTTATGAGCATCACGCGCAGAATATTTCTGAAGAACGGCGCATTAGCCATCGTGGCCACCACGGCAGTGCCCGGATTCTTGCGGCGGGCGGCCTTCGCGGCGGAAACAGCGGCCGGCAAGAAGCGGCTGGTGGTGCTCTTCCAGCGCGGCGCGGCCGACGGCCTGAACATCGTCGTCCCGCACGGCGAGTCGGCGTACTACGCCATGCGTCCCTCCATCGCCATCCCGCGGCCCGGCGGGAACGAATCCGCCCTCGATCTCGACGGCTTCTTCGGACTGCATCCCTCGATGTCTTCGCTGAAGCCGCTCTGGGAGCAAAAGCATCTGGCCATCGTTCACGCCGCCGGCTCGCCCGACACCACGCGCTCGCACTTTGACGCGCAGGACTACATGGAGTCGGGCACGCCGGGAGTGAAGGCCACCGAGGACGGCTGGCTGAACCGCGCCCTGAAGGCCCCATCGGGTGCCGACGCAGCCAAGGCGCCCAGCCCCTTCCGCGCCGTGGCGCTGGGAACGTCGCTGCCGCGGGCGCTGGCGGGAACCCAGCCGGCGGTAGCGCTCAACAACATCAACGAATTCGGCATCGGCGGACGCGTGGGCGCGCCCGCTCCCATCGCCTCCACCTTCGAAGCCATGTACTCGCAGTCGGTGGACACCGTGCTGCACGGCACCGGCCATGAGACTTTCGAGGCGGTGAAGATGCTCAAGTCCGCTGACCCGGCGCGCTACACTCCGGCGCGCGGCGCCAACTATCCCAACGGACAGCTCGGCCAGGGCCTACGCCAGGTGGCGCAACTAATGAAAGCTGATTTGGGCGTGGAGGTGGTTTTCACCGACATCGGCGGCTGGGACAATCACGTGAACGAGGGCGGCAGCCAGGGACAGCTCTCGAACCTGCTGCGCCAGTTCTCGCAATCCATCTCCGCCTTCTGGACCGACCTGGGCGATCTGGGCGCGGACACCGTGCTGGTCACCATGTCCGAGTTCGGGCGCACGGCGCGCGAGAACGGCAACCGCGGCACCGACCACGGCCACGCCAACGTCATGTTCGTGCTGGGCGGGCCGGTGAAGGGCGGCAAGGTGTACGGCCGCTGGCCGGGACTGGATTCCTCGCAGCTCTACGAAGGCCGCGACCTGGCGCTCACCACCGACTTCCGCCGCGTGCTGGGCGAAGCCGTCGCCCGCCACTACGGCAACAAGGACCTGGACACGGTCTTCCCCGGCTTCGAGAACTCGCCGCAGAAGTTCCTGGGACTGTTGGGGTGAGGAGCTAAAAAGGGCAAAGGGAAAAGGTAGAGAGGAGAAACCAGAGGGGAGCGTGAGGCTCAGTTCTTTCTTTGCCCTTTGCCCTTTGCCCTTTGCCCTTTGCCCTTCGCCCTTCGCCCTTCTTACTCCCCCTTCGCCAGCCTCTCGATCTGCTTCAAATGGTTGAGGTCGTGGCCGGCGAACATCTCGACGATGCGGGCGACGGTTTCCCTTCCACGCTCCTCGTGCATGCCGTACTGCCGCCACTGCCGGGGCTTGAGCGAGCGCAGCAGCGCGAGGTTGCTCTCCCGTAGAACGCAGAACATCTCCAGCGACTTGCGCGCGTCCAGCTCCCGGTAGCGCGCGACCTTGGCCCACACGTCCTGATCGAAAGCCTGGATGGGCGTTCCCGGCGCACCCAGGATCATGCGGATGCGGTAGCCTCCCACCAGCTCGACCTCCGCCAGGTGCGCCAGGATCTCCGTGATGGACCACTTCCCCGGCACCGGCCGGCGCTTCAGCTTGCGCGACGGGAGCCCGCGGACCAGCTTGCGGATGTGGCCCGGCGTCGCCGCCTGCACGCGCAGCGGGTCCTTGCCGCCCACGTAGCCGCGGATGCGGCGGACGTATTGCTCCACCGTCTCCTTCATTTGGGTCCTCCCCGCTTGGCGGCGTCCTTGCCAACCTGCTCCATCACCGCCTGGGATTCCTTCTGCAGAGCGTCGGAGGTGGTCTCTTCGGCGTCCTTGTCCTCCTTCACGGAAGTGTTGGAGACCAGGCTTGCCTTGTCCGGGTGGTCGGCCACGGGATAGAGGCGGAAGTCCACCTTGGACTCGAACTTGCCGCCGCGCCCGCTGCCCGCGCCCGTCGCCTTCCCGAAGAAGCCGCCCACCTTGGCCTGCGCCGACTGCGCGATGGAGGTCAGGTTGGTGTAGAGCACGTAGTCGCAGTGCTTTTCCGTGGCTTCGTCGTGGATCTCCGCGTCCGTGGTCTTATCCAGCGGGACGGTATCCACATTTATCTCGGTCAAGTGTCCCATCAGGCGCTGGCGCATGTTCTCCAGCGAGATCTCGTGGCCGCTCGGGTTGTCGAAGCCCACCACTCCGATCAGCAGCACCCCGGCGCGCTTGTGCTTCGAGGGCGCCGCGGAAGGCACCTGCGCGGTCATGGGCTCGCGCGAGGGCATGCACATCAGCTCCTGGTAGTTGGTGACTTCCTTGTAGTCGGCCGGGACGTCGAAAAGCGCGGCATCGAGCGGGTCCTTGGAGATCTCCAGCGCCTCCGTGGAACTGGAGAACTGCCCGTTCTCGGTGGTGACGGTAGCGGTCTGCTGCAGGGGATATCCCATGCGCGCCATGCCGACGCGCTTCATGCGGTATTCGTCCTGGCACTCGGGCTTTTCCATGGCCATGGGGTTCTGGGGGCGGGCCGAGGCTCGCGAGCAGGTGAGTCCCACGGAGAGGTCGGCGTACCAACCATCGGTCTCCGATTTCATCGAGGTCTTGGTGCAGGCGTCGGGGCTGGACTCGGCCGTCATCGCGCTCTTGATGTGCCGCGCCGGGAAGCCCAGCATGGTCTTGCGCTCTTTCGTGTCCGTCATGGTGGTGGTGTAGGTCACCACGCCGCCCTTGGTGGATTTCGCCGGCTGCACCGCCGGCTGCGACTTGCCCTTGGACGGCGCCGCGGCTTCATCGTCCGCCGCCATGGGCGTGACCATGTACACCTTGCACTTGTCGTTCACCTGAAGCATGCGCTTCTGGTCGCACTGCAGGATGGTCGCAAAGGGCATTTGCGGGTTCTCATCGCGCTGGCGCGCTCCTTTGATGTACACCGTGCTCTCCGCGCTGTGCCCGGCGGCGATGTTCTTGGTCTTGACCTTCACGTCGGCCGGGGCCGCGACCGCCAGCGCCACCAGCACGATCAGAAAAGAGAAATAACGGGAACGACGATTCATCGGAACCTCCTCAGGAAGAGGGGGCTATTCTACCGGAATCCGGCGGGGAAAGCGGGAGCGCAAGGCGGCCACAAAGGCCTGGTCGATTTTCAACGAGAGCATCTCCAGCGGCGAGAATCCCCGCCGCCACGCCAGGTAGAAGGTGGCCACCAGCAGCGCTCCGGTGATGACGAAGTTGGGCCAGGCGTTGAGCGCCCATTGTCCCGACCAGCTCAGCTCCCAGGCGCGCGACCAGGGCAGCAGGTACGGGATGGGCCACGGGTAGCCGTCCGGCCCGCGCGCCCCCGCCAGATCGCATAGCAGATGCAGGTGAAAACTCAGGAAAACCAGCGCCGCCGTCTTCCATCGTCGCTTGGCCAGCGCAAAGCCCAGCAGCGCAGAGAAGACGGCAAAGGTCAGGTTGTGCAGGGTGTGGTGGTAGAGCGTGAACCAGGGCAGTGGATGCGCGCTGCCGCGGGTCAATATCTCGGGGATGATGCCCAGCCCGTCCGCGTCCGGAATCACGCCGGCGATTGCGACTATGGCTCGCTCGCGGCGGCTGAACTCGGTGGTGTTGGCTACCATCCAGCCGAACAGGAAGTGGGTGACGGGACTCATGCGAATCGCACGATCGGGAGATCGGGGGATCGAGCCATCTCAAATCTCAATCAGTACATCGTCGCCCTCGATCTTGATGGGATAGACGGCGACCTTGAGGGAGGGGTTCTGCGCCGCCTCGCCGCTCTGCGGGTTGTACTGCCAGCCATGCCAGGGACAGATGACGGTTCCGTCCATGATCACGCCCTGTCCGAGCGGCCCGCCGCGATGCAGACAGACGTTGTCCAGCGCGCACAGCCGGCCTTCGACGTTGGCCACGCAGACGATCTTCTCGCCTACCGTGAACTCTTTGGCCTCGCCGTCGCCGGGCAGGTCCGCCTTGGCAGCGATTCTAATGAAATCAGGCATCGGGATCCTTCGCTTCGCTCAGGATGACGGCGCGCGGCTCGTTGTTAGCCTGCCTGAGGCAATAGCCGAAGGGCCGCGCAAGCGCCCTCACTTGGGCTGCAGGGTTTGCGCGATCATCACCTGGCGCTTGAAATTCTCCGCCATGTCCTCGGTCAGCCGGACTTCCGTGGGCTTCTTGGCTAGCGACATCAGATCGATCTTGTCCTGCAGCTTCAAAAGCGCGTAGAAGAGGTTTTCTGGGCGCGGCGGGCATCCGATGACGTACACGTCGGTGGGCACGATGCGGTCCACGCCCTGCAGCACGGCGTAGGTATTGAACGGCCCGCCGACGGAAGAACACGCGCCCATGGAGATCACCCACTTGGGCTCAGGCATCTGGTCGTAGATGCGCTTGAGCACCGGCGCCATCTTCAGCGTGACCGTGCCGGCGACGATCATCAGGTCGCTCTGCCGCGGGCTGGGACGAAAAACCTCCGAGCCGAAGCGCGCGATGTCGAAGCGCGCCGTGGAGGAGGCGATCATCTCGATGGCGCAGCAAGCCAGGCCGAAGGTCATGGGCCACACCGCGGACTTCCGCGCCCAGTTGAAGACGTAGTCCACGGTGCTGATCATGAAGTTCTTCTCGAATTTGTTCTGCAGCCAGGCCATCTCGCTCCTCAGTCTAGGGATTGTGGCAAAGGCCTGTCAACCGGCGTTCCCTGCTTGCACCAGCTCCTGAGTTGATGGACAATCGCATCTCTTCGAGTTTTCTTGCGGACGCGATTAGACTTCTGAGGAGGCACGATGACGACACACATCCGGCCCGTGTTCGGCGTTTATGCGCGGGCTGCTGCTGCCATGTTGCTTCTGGCCCTGCTGATGGGCTGCGGTCGTACCACCACCGCAGGCTACTGGGAGGGGAAGGGCAAGGCCAGCGAGGTCCCGATGAAGGACCGCTTCCGCCAGTTGACGCGTAGCGCGGACTTCGAGTTTTGGTTCGTGTTGGACAAGGAGGGCAACGCAACCGGCGAGATCGAGCTGAACTACAACTCGGAGCTGACGGTCGAAAATCTGCCGTCGGTGTCCCTGGGGAGCATGTCTTTCAGTCCCAAGGTCGGCGGCAAGGTGACCGACTTGAATCCCAAGAGAAAGTTCCCGCTGGTAGGCGTCCTGAAAGACGGCCAACTCACCCTGGAGATTGCGACCCCGGAAGCGGAGCGTCCGTCGATCGAGTTCACCATCCGCGCGGACCCGGGCGTGAGCGCGGGATTCGGCCTAGGATCGGGCTCAATCACCGTGCCCGGCGGCGCCGCGGGCGTGAGTGGCGGCGACGTCATCAAGATTCCCATGAAGCCCTTCAGCCCGTTCAACGGCTCCGGCAAGGTTGAGAAGCGGCCGGCCGGTCCGTACGCAGCAAGCTTCGACGCGCGAGGCAGCAACTGGGCCATCGAGTGGTCGGCGCGGCAGATGGGGGGCGAGCAGCGCGAGGTCAAGATCACCCCAGAGATGCAGCAGGCGCTGGACAAGCTCCGGCAGCAGGCCGGGAAGTGAGTTCCCTCTCGCGGTTCTGGATTCTTGCAAGAGAACTCCGCGTCTCCGCGCCTGCGCGGAGAGACTAATCAGTAGATTGTGTAGGGCGGCGCCGGGTTACGCAGGTTGGGCTTGCTCGCCACCAGCAGCAGCGCGCCGATTTTCTTGAATTCCCGCAGCTCGGCCGCGTTCTTGAACCATTTGCCGCTGTACTCCTCCGGTGTCGGCGATTCGTCCGGGACGCGCTGCGCCTCCACATCTTCGAACGCGTGAGCCTTCAGCAGCTCGACGTACTCGGCCGCGGAGCGTGCGTGCACCTGGACTTTCAGCTCCTCCACCCAGCGCAGCGAGTAAGGATTGTCCTTATATAGGTTGATGAGGATGAACAGCCGCCCGCGCGGCGCCATCACGCGGAAGAGTTCATGCAGGGCGCGCTCCTGGTCGGCGTAGTAATAGAAGGACTCGACCGACAGTACTTTGTCGAAGAAGTTTTCTTCCCAGGGAATCTGCTGCGCCGAGCCCCACACGAACATGAGGTTGTCGAAATCGCGCGAGCCGGCGCGCGCCCGCCGGATCATCTCGTCGGAGATGTCCACGCCCACCACTTGCCCGTGGCCCTCCGGCCCATCGCCCACCAGGCGCGCCAGGATGCGGGAGGCCCAACCCGCGCCGCAGCCCAGGTCGAGCACGCGCTCGCCCGGCCGCAGCTCCATCCGCCGCAGAGTCTGCTCGGTGATGTTGAGATGGTGCTTCTCCATCTCCTCGCCGCGGCCCTCTTCGGCCCAGCGGTTGAATTCCTGTTGCAGGATCTCGTCGGGAGTCATTACTTCTTTATGCTACAGTTCCAACGCCTTATGCCTCAAACGCCGCCGCCGGGTGACGCGCTCCTCTACTGTCCCAAGTGCGCCAGCGAGGTCACTGACCCGCTCACCTGCGGCGACTGCTCGGCGGTGATCTGCCGCGTCTGCGGCTCGCCTCTCGAATCTCCCGACGAGCTGGGCATCGGATGACGGACGGTCCCATGTCCACCGCGCCTCAGCCGCCTCCAGCTTCGGACTCTCCCACGCTCGTCCCTGTCCGCGGTCGCGGCTCTCTGCTGCGCGTGCTGGGCGTGGGATTCGGCCTGGCGGTCATCATCGGCAACACCATCGGCGCCGGCATCCTGCGCACCCCGGGGGAGATCGCCGGCGAGCTGCCGCGCGTCTGGATGTTCATCGGCGTCTGGATCCTCGGCGGTCTCTACGCGCTGCTCGGCGCCTACCAGATCTCGGAGCTGGGAGCGATGGTGCCGCGCTCGGGCGGCTACTACGTCTTCGCGCGCCGCGCTCTGGGCGACTTTGCCGGCTTCGCCATCGGCTGGACGGACTGGATGGCGCAATGCGGCACCACCGCCGCCGTCGCCATCGTCATCGGCGAATACGCCGGCGAACTCTTTCCCCGCTGGAACGGCTACACGGTGGACATCGCCGTCGGCGTCACCGTGGGCGTGGCGCTCTTGCAGTGGCGCGGCATTGCCTGGGGCAGCTTCGTCCAGAACCTCACCAGCTCGCTCAAGGCGCTGGGATTCATCGCGCTGGTCTCCGGCATCTTCTTCCTGGCCCATCCCACGCCCGGCCCGCCTCATCCGCCGGAGCTCGCCGGGGGATTGTCATTCCTGGTCGCGCTGCTGCTGGCGCTGCAAGCGGTCATCTACACCTACGACGGCTGGTACGGGGTCATCTACTTCGGCGAAGAGGTGAAGAACCCCGGCCGCGACATCCCGCGCGCCATGATCGGCGGCGTGCTCTCCATCATGGGGATCTACGTCCTGGTGAACCTCGCGCTGGTGTATGCGCTGCCGCTCACAGAGCTCAGCGGACAGAAGCTGGCGGTGGGCACGGCGGCCAACGCTGTCTTCGGTTCGCACGGCATGACCATCATCCTGGCGCTGGCCATCCTCTCCATGCTCAGCGGTATCAACGCCTACCACTTGATGGCCAGCCGCATCGTTTACACCATGTCGCGCGACCGGCTGTTCTTCCCCCAGGTAGCGGTCGCCAACAAGGGCGGGACGCCGACGGTCGCGCTCTTCCTGAGCACGGTGGTGGCGGTGGCCTTCATCCTCAGCGGCTCGTTCAACCTCGTGGCCTCCGTGCTCGCGTTCTTTTTCGTCGCCGACTACGCCATGGCCTACACCGCGGTCTTCATCTTGCGCCGCCGCGAGCCCGCCACCGAGCGTCCCTACCGCGCCTGGGGATACCCGTGGACCACCGGCCTGGCCCTCTTCCTCTCGCTGGCGTTTCTGGCAGGCGCCATCGCCGGCGACCGGAAAAACAGCCTCTACGCCGTGGGAGTGCTCGCCCTGAGCTACCCGCTCTATCTGGCCTTCAAGTTTTTCAGGAAATCCCGCGCCGCCTGATTCAGCGGCCGGATTCCGCCGGGCGCTTCCACTCCCAGCCGCGGTACTGCTCGCGCAGGCGCGACTTCAGCAGCTTCCCGGTCGAGGTGTGGGGAAGCTCGTTGACGAAGACGATGGCCTCCGGGAGCTGCCACTTGGCAAAGCGCGCCGCAAGGAAGTCGCGCAGCTCGTCAGCGGTAGCCGCAGCGCCCGGCTTGAGCACCACTGCCGCCAGCGGGCGCTCCTGCCATGTGGGATGCGGCACGGCGACGACCGCGGCTTCGGCCACCGCCGCGTGGCCCACCAGCGCGTTCTCCAAGTCCACCGAGCTGATCCACTCGCCGCCGGATTTGATCAGGTCCTTGCTGCGGTCGGCGATGCGCACGTAGCCCTCGGCGTCGATCGAGACCACGTCGCCGGTGCGGAACCAGCCGTCGGCGGTCCACTTGTCGCTCTCCTCGGGTTGGCGAAAATAGCTGGCGGCCACCCACGGGCCGCGCACCTGCAACTCGCCCAGCGTCTCGCCGTCCCAGGGCGCCTCGCCGTCAGGGGTCATCACCCGGACATCCACGAAAGGCAGCGCCATGCCCTGCTTGAGGCGCGTCTCGTACTGCTTGGCCTCCGGCCACTCCATCATGTGCTTCTTCAGACGGGAGACGGTGCCCGCGGGCGTGATCTCCGTCATGCCCCAGAAGTGGATCATGCGCACGCCCATCTGGTCGAAGCGGCGCAGTATGGATTCGGGCGCGGCCGAGCCCGCCACGATGATGCGCATGCCCGCCGGCGGCTTCCACAGCGCCGGGTCGGCGTCGAGCGCCTCTAGGACGCGCAGCCACACCGTAGGCACGCCGCCGGTGAAGGTGACGCGCTCCTTCTCCAGCAGCTCGATCAGGCTGGCGGCGTCCAGATACGGTCCGGGGAACACCAGCTTGCTGCCGCACAGGATGGCGGAAAAGGGTACGCCCCAAGCGTTGGCGTGGAACATGGGCTGGGTGATGAGGATGGAGTCGTGCTGCGAGATGGCCATGGCGTCCGGCAGTGCGAAGGCGAAGGAGTGCAGCGCCAGCGCGCGGTGGGAGTAGAGCACTCCCTTGGGCTTGCCGGTGGTGCCCGAGGTGTAGCACATGGCCGCGGCATCGTTCTCATCGAGCGCGGGATAGGAGAAGCTGTCGTCTCCCCGCGCGAGGAAGTCCTCGTAGCTCTCATACTGCGCCGCGACCGACTGGCCGGTGGTGGGCGCTACCAGCACGCGCTCCGGCTTCACCTGGTCGCGGAAGCTCTCAAACAGCGGCAGCAGCACGTCGTCCACGATGAGGAACCGGTCCTCGGCGTGATTGACGATGTAGGCCAGCTCCGAGGGGTGCAGCCGCAGGTTCAGCGTGTGCACCACGCCGGCGGCGGCGGGGATGCCAAAGTAGCATTCCAGGTGGGTGGAGTGGTTCCACATCAGCGTGGCCACGCGTTCACCCGGCTGGAGCCCGGCTTTTTCGAGGGCCGCGGCCAGCCGGCGCGCCCGGCGGTGGAAGTCGGCGTAGGTATAACGGTGGAGCGAGCGGTCAGGCCGCCGGGAGACGATCTCCACCTGGGGGAAGAGTTTACCGGCGCGCTCCAGCAGGTGCGGGAGCGTGAGGGGATAATCCATCATGCCGGCTTTCATCGCACCTCCGAGCCCGGCGATGCTACTACAGGCTAATTTCCGCTGCCTGTCGAGGCGGCCTCGGGCGGCGCGAAGCACACCAGCAGCACCAGCTCCTCGGCGACGGAGTGGAAGCGGTGCTCCTTGCCGGCGGCCACGTAGAGCACCGTGCCCGCTTCGACGGCCTCCTCCTCCGGCCCCGCCGCGGTCATGCGCCAGAAGAAGGCGCGCCCGCGGATGACGTAGTAGATCTCCTCTTCCGCGTGCGGCTTTTGCAGGTCGGCGGCGCCCGCGGGCAGCACATAGATGCCGGCGCTCATGTTCCCGGTGTGCAGGAACTCCAGGTAGGGGCGCCCGGCCTCTTTTTGTTCGTCCAGCAGGCGCGACATGCGAAGGATGCTCATGGGGTCGTCTCCTCCTGTAACATCGTAGGGCCAAATCGCGCTCTTGGAGCCGAAATGCTGCCGCCGCTCAAGGAATTGATTTCCGCATACGACCCCTCCCTGCCCCTGGCCGAGGCCTCGACCATTCCCGCCTCCTGGTACACGGACGAGCGCATCGCGGAGCTGGAGCGGCAGGCGGTCTTCGGCCGCACCTGGCAGATGGTGGGACGCGTGGACCAGGTCGCCGAGCCCGGCCAGTACGTGACCGGCGAGGTCGCGGGCGAGCCCATCGTCGTGGTGCGCGGCAGCGACAAAGTGCTGCGCGCCTTCTTCAACGTCTGCCGCCACCACGCCGCCGCGGTCATGACCGAGCCCACGGGCCTGGCGCAGAACCTGCGCTGCCCCTATCACGGATGGACTTACTCGCTCGAAGGCGCGCTTAGAGGTACGCCGGAGTTCACCGACGTCTGCAACTTCGACCGCGCCGCCAACGGCCTGGCGCCCATCCGGGTGGAAACCTGGGAGAGCTTTGTCTTCGTTAACCTCGACGCAAAGGCTCTCGCGCTCGCCGATTTTCTCGGTAGCCTGGTGGAGCGCGTCCGCCCGCTGGGCTTCTCGTCGCTGCGCTTTTGCGAGCGCCGCGTCTTCGATCTCAACTGCAACTGGAAGGTCTTCCTGGACAACTACCTCGACGGCGGCTATCACGTCCCTCACCTGCACAAGGGCCTGGACAGCATCCTGAACTACACCGAGTACACCATCGAGAACCAGGACCGCTTTTGCTTGCAGACCAGCCCGGTGGAGTCCGGCAACGGCGACCAGTGGATGGCGGACGTGCGCAAGGGCCGCGCCTACTACTACTGGCAGTATCCCAACCTGATGCTCAACTGGTACGAAGGCTTTCTGGAGACCAACCTGGTGCTGCCGCTCGCTCTCGACCGAATGCGCGTGATCTTCGATTTCTATTTCGCCGACGTGAGTGAGGAGGCCGCCGCCTACAACCGTCAGAGCATGGACGTGAGCGGGCGCGTGCAGAATGAGGACCACAACATCTGCGAGAGCGTGCAGCGCGGCTTGGCCTCCCGCGCCTATAACGCAGGCCGCCTCTCCGTGCGCCGCGAAGCCGGCGAGCACTTGTTCCACCGCCTGCTGGCGGCGGACCTGAAAGCGGCCCTTTAGGCAACCGGCGCCGAGGGTAGAAACTTCCCAACAATCCCCAGAAGCTCCTCCGCCGACGGCAAGTCGCCGGTGTGGCGCGAGCGGTGCAGCCATAGGACGGTGCCACCCGCCGCCACCAGCGCCGCGCCGGAGAGCTGCAGGATGTCGCTGTGCTTCTGGCGCGCGCCCTCGAGCTTGTTGCTGCATCCGGCCTGCTTGGCTTCGGCGCGGCGACGCTTCAGGTCCGCGGAGGCGAACAGGATCTCCCGCCACGAGGCGCGGCCCAGGCCCAAGGCGCGGTAGCTCTCGCGCTCGGGATCAGGGATGCAGAGCGCCTCCACCCCATGCCGGCCGCAGAAGACCGCTGCTTCCGCCGCCGTGCCCTGCACCACGCAGGCCAGGGCGACTCGCCGCTTCTCGAACTCGCTTTGCTTCTCGCGCAACTGCGCGAGTATCTCGGCGTAGAACTGTCAACCGAAGTGCCGCAGCCACAGCACCAGTGCCGGCCGCCCCGCCCAGAGAGCGGAGAGACGCTTCTGCTCGCCGGAAGCAGTGATGTAGACAAACTCGGGGGCCGGACCGCCCACCCTCACTTCCATTGCCATCAGGTCTCCTTGCCGCCGATGGTAGCGCGGGAGGTCGGCGCTACCGCAGGCGCTTCAGAATCTCCCGCGCGGCGTTCGCGCCGGAAATCCCCGTCAGCCCCGTGCCGGGATGCGTACCGGAGCTGCACAGATAGAGGCTCTCGATCGGCGTGGCGTACCGCGCCCAGCCCAGCAGCGGACGCATGGTGAAGAGCTGGTCGAGCGCCAGCTCGCCGTGAAAGATGTGCCCACCGGTCAGCCCGTAACTTTCTTCCAGGTCCAAAGGCGTGATGATCTGTCGCGCTACAATCTGCTGCGGAAGTTTGGGCGCATAAGCAGCGAGGGTTTTCACCGCGACGTCGCCCAACTCGTCGTGCCGGCTCTTCCAATCGCCGTTTTTCAGCTTGTAGGGCGCGAACTGCACGCACACGGACATCACGTGCGACCCTGCGGGCGCGAGCGATGAATCCGAAACGCTGGGAATCATCACATCGAGATAGGGCTGGCGCGAGAAATCGCCGTACTTCGAGTCGTCGAAGGCGCGCTCCAGGTAATCGATCTCCGGACCGATGTGGATGCGCCCGGTCAGTGCCTGCGCGCCCGCTTCGGCAAGCGCCGGGAAATCCGGCAGGGCCGAAAGCGCCAGGTTGACCTTGGCCATCGTCCCGTGGACGCGGTAGTTCTGCATCTTCCCCAGGAAGTCGGGCGTAAGGTGCGCCGGGTCGAGCAGGCCGAGGAAGGTTCGCCGGGGGTCGGCGCCGGAGATGACCGCCTTCGCCGCAATCTCTCCGCCGCTTTTCAGAACGACGCCGGTCGCGACGCCATCTTTCACGGCAATCTGCGCGACCTCGGCGCCTGTGCGGATCTCCGCGCCCGCGTTCGTCGCCGCCGCAGCCATGGCCTGGGTGAGCGCGCCCATGCCGCCGCGGGGGAAAATCGAGGAGCCCGCGGGATGCGAATCCGCGGCGGCGCGCAACAGCAGCACCGCGCTCGAGCCCGCCGACCACGGCCCGAAGTTCGTCCCAAAGATTCCGCGGGCGGCGATGGCGGCGCGCACCAGCTCGTTCTCGAAGAACTCCGCCACCAGGTCGGCCACCGCCATCGGTCCCCAGCGCAGCAGGCGGAACATCCCCTTCTCGCCCAGCTTGCGGAAACCCTTCCCGGCCTTGAGCATCGCCCAAAGATCGCCCGCCGAGGGATGGTCGATGTCCGGCGGCGTAGTGGCACACACCTGCGCCACGACTGCGGCCAGGCCCTTCAGTGTGCGGTGGAACTCGGGATAGCTCTTGGCGTCGTGCGCCGAGACTCTGGCAATGCTCGCAGCCGTGCGCGCATCGTCTTCATAGAAGACGACGGCGCGGCCGTCGGGCGGGGAGGGAAGCCCCGCCAGGCGCGGGTCGGGGCGGACCATGGCCACGGCGTCGAGACCCATATCGCGCAGGATGCGCGCGTCCACCGGCCCGGCAGCGTGCGCCAACGCCGAGCAGCGGAAGCCCGGGTGGAACTCTTCGGTGACGGCGGCGCCGCCCGCGACCGAGCGCCGCTCCAGCACCAGCGGCTTCTGTCCCGCGCGCGCCAAGTAGAAGGCGGCGACCAGCGCGTTGTGCCCTCCGCCGATGATGACGATGTCGCGCATGGCGGCCGCCTACCCGCCCCAGTCCTTGAGGATCTCGAGCGCTGCCAGCCTTCCCGGCGCGCCCATGATGCCGCCGCCCGGATGCGTCGCCGAGCCGCACATATAAAGGTTCTTGATGGGCGTGCGGTACTGCGCCCATCCCGGCACCGGGCGCAGGAAGAAAAGCTGCTCGAGCGAAAGCTCACCCTGGAAGATGTTGCCCTCGCTCAGCCCGAAGTCGCGCTCCATGTCGAGCGGGGTCAGCACCTGGCGTCCAATAATGATGTTCTTCAGGTTGGGCGCAAACTCGGCCACGGTGTTGATGACGTTGTCACCGAAGGCTTCACGCTTCTCGTCCCAGTTCCCCTCCGCCAGCTTGTAGGGAGCGTACTGCACGAAGCAGGACATCACGTGCTTGCCCGGCGGTGCCACCGAGGGATCGGTCAGGCTGGGAATGACCACGTCAATGTAGGGATGGCGCGAGTAGTTGCCGTACTTGGCGTCGTCGTAGGCGCGCTCCATGTACTCCACGCTGGGCGAGATGGAGATGGCGCCGCGCAAGTGCGCCCCGGGGCCGGGCAGACACTTGAAGTCGGGCAGCGCGTCGAGCGCCAGGTTCACCTTGCCCGACGAGCCACGGAACTTGTAGCGGCGCACCTCTTCCAGGAAATCCGGCGGCAGGTGTTCAGGCTCGATCATGCGCTGGAAGGTCAGCCGGGGATCCACGCTCGAGGAAACGACGTCGGCGAACAACTCGTCGCCATTCTCCAGCGCCACGCCCACGGCGCGCCCGTTTTTTACCAGGATGCGCCCGATGCCGGCCTGGGTGCGAATCTCCGCGCCCGCCTCGCGCGCGGCGTCGGCGATGGCGTTGGAGATGGCGCCAGTTCCGCCCCGCGAGAATCCCCAGGAGCGGAAGGCGCCGTCGATCTCTCCCATGTAGTGGTGCAGCAGCACGTAGGCGGTGCCGGGCGAGCGCACGCCCAGGAAGGTCCCGATGATGCCGGAGGCGGACATGGTGGCCTTGAGCACGTCGGTCTCGAACCACTGGTCGAGAAAGTCCACCGCGCTCATGGTCATGAGCTGTACCTGGCGGTACTTGTCCTCGGCGCTCAGCCCCTGGAAGCGCCGGCCCAGGAACGCCAGCTTCTTCAGCATGCTGGGCGAGAGCTTGGTGGGATTGGGCGGCGTCATGCTGAGGATGGGCTTCACGAACTTGCACATCTCCAGCATCGCCTTGCCGAACTCTTCGTAGGCTTCGGCGTCGAGCCGGGAGTGGCGCGCGATCTCGCGGCGCGTCTTCCCGTGGTCGTTCACCCGCCACAGGTAATCGCCCGAGGGCATGGGAGTGAACGTCCCATCGAGCGGCAGGATCTCCATCCCGTGGCGCGGCAGGTCGAGGTCGCGGATGATCTCCGGCCGCAGCAGAGACACGACGTAGGAGCAGACGGAGAACTTGAATCCGGGGAAGATTTCTTCGGTGACGGCGGCACCACCCAGCACGTGCCGCCGCTCCAGCACCAGGACTTTCTTCCCGGTGCGCGCCAGGTAGGCGGCAGTCACCAGGCCGTTGTGGCCCCCACCGATGATGATGGCGTCGTATTTCGTGGACATGGTCGGGATTTGATGCGAGAGCCAGCTATTCTATCGGGCGCGCGCGCGTCTTGTCTGCCTGCTTTTCTTCGCTGGCTTGGGGCGGCGTGCGGCGCGCTTCTCCGCCGGCGGCTGCCACAGCTCGATGCGGTTGCCCTCCGGGTCTTGAATCCAGGCGAAACGCCCGTACTCATAGTCTTCGCGCTTGGGATCGATCCACACGCCTTCGCGGTGCAACGCTTTGAGCAGGGCGTCCAGGTCCTTCACCCGATAGTTCAGCATGAAGCGGGCGCGGCCCGGCCGGAAGTAGCGCGTGTTGTGCGGGAACAGCGACCACACCGTCATCCCCTTGCCGCGGCCGCGCGCCTCGCGCCAGAAGAAGCAGACGGAGGTCCCGCTCGCGTCGCGCTTCAGACCCAGGTGCCGCTCATACCATCGGTAGAGCTTCTTCGGATCTCGCGCCTGGAAGAAGATCCCTCCGAACCCGGTCACGCGCCGCATGGTTGAGCCTCCGGGAGCCGCAGTATTTTAGGTTCGGACGGGCTGCGCTTCAAGCCAAAGCCTGGGCCAGGATCGCGTCCACGTGGATCTTGGCCGTATCCAGAAACGGGATGTCTTTGTGGCTGGCGTCCCGCAGGAGCAGCGGCAGCTCCGTGCCCGCCAGAATCACACCCTGAATGGCTTCCCGTTCCTTCATTCCATCCACGATTGCCAGCAGGCGCTCCCGCGTCTCGGGCAGGAAAATCCCCGGCACCAGCTCGCCCATGTACTTGTCGTGAACATAGTCCTGCTCCGCCGGCTGGGGCGTCACCAGCGCGATCCCTCCCGGCGTGAACACCTCCGGATAGAACCGGCCTTGCATGGTGAAGCGCGTGCCGAGCAGCCCGAGTTTCTTCAGCCCTCGCGCTTTGGCCGCCTGGCAGGTCGCCTCCACAATGCTCACCAGCGGGATAGGAGACTGGCGGCGAACTTCCTTGAAGACAATGTGCGCGGTGTTGGCCGCAATCAGCCCGACCTCCGCGCCCGCTTTAGCGAGCTTATGCACCTCGCTGACCAGATAGTCGGTCAACTCAGCAAGTTGGCCGGCCGAGATCAGATGCACGCACCTGTTCAAGTCGATGCTGTTGATGAGGATCGGGGGATAGCTTCCGTCTCGCACCTGCTCGCGGTAGCCCGCGACCACCCGGCGATAGTAGTCAATGGTCGACTCCGGCCCGACCCCGCCAATGATTCCTATGGTCTTCATCTGTCCGCTCCCGGGTGTTGTGCGGGCTCCATTCTAGGGCATCGGCTCGGGCTCACAGCCAGCATGGATGACGGCAGCCGCTTCCGGCCGATATAATCCGCCTTCGACTCATCTGCGGGGAGAACGCCGTGCCCATCGGAAGCGCCGTCCACGAACGAACCCTCGCGCTGTGCGAGAGCCTGAACTATCGCGAGTGGGCGGGCTACTACGCGGTCAGCGCCTACGAGCCCCACCACGAGCACGAGTACAACGCCATCCGCAACGCCGCCGCGCTCATCGACATCACTCCGCTCTACAAGTACATAGTCAGCGGCCGCGACGCCACCCGCCTGGTGAACCGCGTGATCACCCGCGACATCAATAAGGTCGCCGTGGGCCAGGTCATCTACGCCTGCTGGTGCGACGAGCACGGCAAGGTGGTGGACGACGGCACCCTCACCCGCCTGGCCGAGAACACATACCGCTGGACCGCCGCCGACCCCAACCTGCGCTGGTTCACTCAGAACGCCCTGGGAATGGACGTCCAGATCGACGACATCTCCGAGCAGGTGGCCTCGCTCGCGCTGCAAGGCCCGACCTCCGGCCGGCTGCTCCAGAAGCTCACCGGCGGCGCGATCGAGAAGCTCAAGTACTTCCGCGTGGCGCAGCAGCAGAAGATTGCGGGCGTGCCCGTGGACATCTCGCGCACCGGTTACACCGGCGACCTGGGCTACGAGATCTGGATGCCATGGAAGCAGGCGGTCAACGTCTGGGACGCGATCATGGAGACCGGGCGCGAGTTCGACGTCCACGCCGCCGGCATGCTGGCGCTCGACGTGGCCCGCATCGAGGCCGGCCTGCTGCTCATCGAGGTGGACTACATCTCCAGCAAGAAGGCGCTCATCGAGGCGCAGAAGTTTTCGCCCTACGAGATCGGACTGGGGAAGATGGTGCACCTGGAGAAAGAGCACTTCATCGGCAAGGCGGCGCTCGTCGAAGAGAATAAGCGCGGACCGGCGCGTCAACTCGTGGGCCTGGAAGTGGATTGGATCGCGGTGGAGAAGCTCTACGAAGCCGCCGGCCTGGCGCCGCAAGCGCCGGCCCAGGCCTCGCGCATCCACGTGCCCGTCTATCGCGATGGCGGGCAGGTGGGCAAGGCCACCTCCACCACCTGGTCGCCGGTGCTCAAGAAGATGATCGCGCTCGCCAGCGTCGCTTCCCCGTGCGCCGCCCTGGGCACGCGCCTGGCCATGGAGCTGACGGTCGAAGCCGAGCGCAACACCGTGCCCGCAACCGTGGTCAAGCTTCCCTTCTTCAATCCACCGCGCAAGACAGCGACGCCGCCGTTCCAGGGAAAAGCATGACGCGCAGAAGGGCCCGAATAAGTAGGAAGGGTTTCGCTTCTGTGTTCCTCTGTGCCTCTGTGTCTCTGTGGTGGGCCTTTCCCTAGAACCGCGCCAGCTCCAGCATGGCGTGGTAGAGGCGCTCGGCCTGGGGCAGGATCTCGTCCTCGAGCAGCGGCTGGTAGGCGACGAAGGTGTCCATGGCGGCCACGCGCTTGACCGGGGCATCGAGGTCCTCGAAGAGTTCGTCGGCGATGCGCGCCGCAATCTCTGCGCCGTAACCCCAGCTCAGGGTGTCCTCGTGCGCGACAATCACGCGGCTGGTCTTGCGCACGGAATTCGCCACCGCTTCCCAGTCGTAGGGACTGAGCGTGCGCAGGTCCACCAACTCGACCGAGATTCCCTGCTCGCGCTCCAGCTTCTGCGCAGCCTGCAGCGCCCGCGGCACCACCGCGCCATAGGTGATCACGCTCAAGTCGGTTCCCTCTTTCCAGACGCGCGCCTTGCCGAAGGGGATCATATGGTCGGCGCCGGGATAAGGTGCGCGGCCGAAGAACTCGCGGTAGAGCCGCTTGTGCTCGAGGAACAGCACCGGGTCGTCGCAGCGGATGGCGGTGCGCAGCAGGCCGTTGGCGTCCAGCGCATTCGAGGGGAAAACCACGCGCACGCCCGGGGTGTGCGTGAATAGGACCTCGCCGCACTGCGAGTGATAGATGGCGCCGCCGGTGAGGTATCCGCCGATGGCCACCCGCACCACCACGGGACAGCAGAAGCCTCCGTTCGATCGCCAGCGGATGAGCGGCAGCTCGTTGCGCAGTTGCTGCATGGCCGGCCAGATGTAGTCGAAGAACTGGATCTCGACCACCGGCTTCATCCCGCGGGTCGCCATGCCGACGGCGCGCCCGACGATATTGGCCTCGGCCAGCGGCGAGTTGAAGACGCGCTCCGAGCCGAACTCCATCTGCAACCCAGCGGTGATCTTGAAGACTCCGCCCTTGCCCTTGATGAGCTTCTGCTGCAGGTACTGCTCGCGAGTGCAGTCGGCCACGTCCTCGCCAAAAACGACGATTCGCTCATCGCGCCGCATCTCGTCCTTCAGGCAGGCGTTGATGAGGCCGGCCATGGTCTTCTCGCCCTTTTCGGCGGCAGCGATGGGCGACGCGTCGAAGGCCGCCGACGCCGGGTCCAGGTTGGGCGAATAGACTTGCAGCAGGATGCTCTCCTTCGCCGGAGGCGCGGCTTCCAGCGCGCGATCGGTGGCCGCCTGGACCTCCTCGTCCACCTCCTTCTCCAACTTGTCGATCGCCTTCTCGTCCAGGATATTCTCGCGGATGAGCAGCATCTGCATGCGCGCGATAGGGTCGCGCGCCGCGTCCTTCTGGCGCTCGGATTCGGGACGGTAGAGCCGCTCATCGTCGGAAAGCGAATGCGAGTACGGCCGGATGACGTGGCCGTGCACCAGCGCCGGGCCGTTGCCGGCGCGGCAGTGCGCCACTGCCTGGGTCAGCGCCGCATAGCTGGCGACCGGGTCGGTGCCGTCGCACTCGGCCAAATGGAAGTTGGGAAAGTTCGCCAGCAGCTTGGAGATGTTCCCGCCCGCCGTCTGCGCCTCCACCGGCACGGAGATGGCGTACTCGTTGTCTTCGATCAGGAAGAGCACGGGCAGCTTGCGGATGGAGGCGGTGTTGATGGCCTCCCAGAACTCGCCTTCGCTGGTTGTGCCATCGCCCGCCGAGCAATAAACGACTTCGTCGCCGTGGAAGGTGACGTCCTTGAACTGGCGGTAGTCGCTGGCGGCCTTTTTCGCCGCCTCGGGGCGGCCGGTGAAGTAGCGCCCGGCCTCGGCGCAGCCCACGGCCTGGAGGAACTGCGTCCCCGTGGGCGAGGACTGGGTCACGATGTTCAGCTTCGGGGAGCTCCAGTGCGAGGGCATCTGGCGGCCGCCCGAGCTGGGATCGTCGGCCGCTCCCAGCGCCTGCAGCAGCATGTCGTAGGGCGTCATGCCCAGCGTCAGGCAGAGCGCGCGGTCGCGGTAGTAGGGATAGAACCAGTCGTAGCCCGGCTTCAGTGCGAAGGCGGCGGCTACCAGCAGCGCTTCGTGTCCCGCGCCCGAGATCTGGAAGAAAATCTTCTGCTGGCGCTTGAGCAGGATCTCGCGGTCGTCGATCCGCCGCGAGAGGAACATCAGGCGGTAGATCTCGACCGTCTGCTTGCGCGTCAGGCCCTGGTAGGTCTTCTCCGCCTTGGGACGCTCTTCTACCGCCGCTGTCTTGCCAGGTGCGGACTTGGTTGTGGCCATCCAGGATCCTCTGTGCGAGGGTTCAGGCTCTGCGTATTGTAAATCGGCTTTGCGCCGGCGGATATACTGAAGTCGAAGGCCATGCTTCGGACCAACCGCAAAATCCCGGCTGAGCACATCCGCCTGCTGATCTTCGATCTGGACGGCACGCTGGTGGACTCGCGCCTCGACCTGGCCAACTCGGTCAACGCCATGCTGCGGCACTTTGAGCGCCCGGAGCTGCCCTGCGACGTCATCGCCAGCTACATCGGCGACGGCGCGCCCATGCTGGTGCGCCTGGCGCTGGGAGATCCCGACGACACCCGGCTGATGAACGACGCCCTCGCCTTCTTCCTCGCCTACTACCGCGAGCACAAACTGGACCACACCACGGTCTATGACGGGGTGAAAGAGTCGCTCACCGCCATCCGCTTCTCGCGCAACGGCGGACGGGCGCTGGAGCGCACCTTTGCCGTACTTTCCAACAAGCCCGTGCATCCCTCGCGCGCTATCGTGCAGGCGCTGGGCCTGGCGGAGTTCTTCGTCCAGGTCTACGGCGGCAACAGCTTCCCCACCAAGAAGCCCGACCCGCTGGGCGCGCGCACCCTGTTGGAGGAGGCGGGAGTCGAGCCCGAAGAGGCCATGATCATCGGTGACTCTGACATTGACGTGCTCACCGGCCGCAACGCGGGCCTGTGGACCTGCGGCGTCAGCTATGGGTTCGCGCCGCATACGCTGGAATCCGCCCCGCCGGATGTGCTGGTGGATTCGCCCGCCGAGTTGGCTGAGCTTTTTGGGCTCATCACGGAGGCACGGAGACACTGAGCAAGCCAGGTCAAGAATTTCTCCGTGACTCTGTGTCTCCGTGGTGAAATAACGCGCCATGTCATCCCACCGCGCCCTGGACGAGTTCACCCCGCGCGAGTTGCGCAAGCTGCGCGCGCTCAAGACGCCCGCCGGCGTGCAGCGCTTCCTCGACTCCATGCCCTACCACCTGGCGGGGACTTCGTGGTCGCCGCGACGCGTCCTTGAGGAAGAAACGGCGCACTGCCTGGAGGGCTCGATCTTCGCCGCAGCGGCCTTGCGCGCCCTGGGCTACCCGCCGCTCCTCCTCGACTTCGAGGCGCACCTCGACACCGATCACGTGGTGGCCCTCTACAAGGTCAACGGACACTGGGGTTCGGTGGCCAAGTCCAACTTCGCCGGATGCCGCGGGCGCGAGCCCGTCCACCGCACCCTGCGCGAGCTGGCCATCAGCTATTTCGACACCTACTTCAACCTGCGCCGCCAGCGCAGCCTGCGCACCTACTCCCGTCCGGTCCACCTCGCCCGCTTCGACAAACGGAACTGGATGACCACCGAAAAGGACGTCTGGTTCATCGCCGAATATCTCTGCGACATCCCCCACACGCGCCTGCTGAAGCCGTGGATGGCACGCCGCCTAAGCCCCGCGGACCAGCGCCTCTATCGTGCTGAATTGACAGGACATAGTTGGAAGTAGGCACCTTCGGCGCATACCCATGAACATCGCCCTGTGACCCCCGTCACAGCCGCCCGCATCGCCCTCCATCAGAATCAAATGGAGCGGGAGGAACGATGTTTCTCATCGTGGAAGCGAAGCTGCTGGCGCCGGAGATCAGGCAGTTCACCCTCTTCGCTCCGCGCATCGCGCGGCGGACTCAGCCCGGGCAGTTCGTCATCGTGCGGGTGCACGAGCGCGGCGAGCGCATTCCGCTGACCATCGCCGCCGCCGACCGGGAGCAGGGGCGCATCACCGTCATCGTGCAGGCGGTAGGCAAGACCACCTCGCTGATCAACCTGCTGCGCGCCGGCGATTGCCTGCTAGATGTGGTCGGCCCCCTGGGCAAGCCCTCGGAGATTGCGAATTACGGCACGGCAGTAGTCATCGGAGGCGGCGTGGGAACGGCCATCGCCTACCCCACCCCCAAGGCGCTGAAGCAGGCCGGCAACCACGTCATCTTCATCCTGGGTGCGCGCAACCGCGAGCTGCTCATCCTGGAAGACGAGGTCCGCGCCGCGAGCGACGAGCTGCTGGTCATGACCGACGACGGCTCCTGCGGCCAGAAGGGGCTGGTCACCGACCCGCTCAAGCAAATGCTCGCCGCGGGCCGCAAGGTGGACTACGTCCTGGCCATCGGCCCCGTCCCCATGATGAAGGCAGTGGCGAACGTCACGCGCGGCCCGGCCATCCCCACCATGGTCAGCCTGAACTCCATCATGGTGGACGGCACCGGGATGTGCGGCGGCTGCCGCGTGGGCGTGGATGACGGCAGCCAGTTTGCCTGCGTGGACGGCCCTGAGTTCGACGCGCACAAAGTGGATTTTGACCTGCTCGCCCGCCGCAACCGCCAGTACCGCGAGTTGGAAGTCAGCTCCATGGCGGACTTCCAGGACAACCCGCTCGCCGATCTGGAACTCATGCGCGCCGCCGGGCAACTGGGCGGCGGCGACCTGGAGTTCATCCCGGCCCGGCTTCGGAGCATAGCGCGATGAGTCACAATCCCCTGCCCAACAAGGAGCGGATGAAGCTGCCCCGCCAGCCCATGCCGGAACGCGCTCCGGAAGAACGCGCGAAATCCTTCACCGAAGTGAACGTCGGCTATGACCCGGATCTGGCGCGCACCGAGGCGCTGCGCTGCCTGGCCTGCCAGAAGCCCACCTGCGTCACCTCCTGCCCGGTGGGCGTGAAGGTGAAGGACTTCATCGACCTCATCCTCGCCGGCGACTACTTGGGCGCCGCGGCCAAGATCCGCGAAGACGACGTCCTGCCCGCCATCACGGGCCGCGTCTGCCCGCAGGAAGACCAGTGCGAGAGCGGCTGCGTGGTCGGACGCAAGATGCTGCCCGTCGGCATCGGGCACCTGGAGCGCTTCGTGGCCGATTACGAGCAGCGCATCGGGAAGGTCGGCCTGCCGCCGCGCGCACCAGCCACGGGAAAGAAAGTTGCCATCGTCGGCTCCGGCCCCGCCGGCCTAAGCTGCGCCGGCGGCCTGGTGCAGCGCGGCCACGAGGTCCGTGTCTTCGAGGCGCTGCACGACTTGGGCGGCGTCCTCGCCTACGGCATCCCCGAGTTCCGCCTGCCGCGCACCATCCTCAAGCAGGAGATCGAGAACCTGCGGAAGATGGGGGTGGAGTTTGAGACCAACGTGGTCGTCGGCCGCACCGTCACCATCGACGAGCTCTTCGGCGAAGAGGGCTACCACGCCGTCTTCATCGCCACCGGCGCGGGCGCGCCCCAGTTCATGAAGGTCCCCGGCGAGAACCTGAACGGCGTGTACTCGGCCAACGAGTTCCTCACCCGCGTGAACCTGATGCGCGCCTACCGCTTTCCCGAGTACGACCAGCCGGTCTATGACTGCAAGGGGCAGGAGGTGGCGGTCATCGGCGGCGGCAACACTGCCCTCGACGCCGCCCGCACGGCGCTCCGCCTGGGCGCCAAGCGCGTGAACCTCATCTACCGCCGCAGCGAGAAGGAGATGCCGGGGCGCGCCGAAGAGATCCACCACGCCAAGGATGAGGGCATCCAGATCGTCACGCTCACCAACCCGGTCGCCTACCTGGGCGAGGAGCGCGTCCAGGCCGTGCGCGCCATCCGCATGGAGCTGGGCGAGCCCGACTCGTCCGGACGCCGCCCCCCCATCCCCATCCCCGGCTCGGAGTTTGAGATTCCCGCCAGTGTCGTGATCGTCGCCATCGGGACCAGCGCCAACCCGCTGGTGCAGGCCACCACGCCCGGCTTGAAGACCAACAAGCGGAATTACATCGAAGCCAACCCGGCGACGCTGCGCACCTCGCGCCAGGGCGTCTTCGCCGGCGGCGACATCGTCACCGGCGCCGCGACGGTGATCCTCGCCATGGGCGCCGGCCGCAAGGCGGCCGCCTCCATCCACAACTACCTCACTACCGGCCTCTGGGAAGCCGCGCCCGCCGCCCAAGCTGCCGCAGTCCAGCCCGTATAATCAAGAGATACTCACCCTCCGGTTTTCGGCTCTGTGAGACCTCTGTGTCTCTGTGCCTCTGTGGTGGGTGTCCGGTTACATGGACTTCAAGCTCATCTCCGACTACACCCCGCGCGGCGACCAGGGCCAGGCCATTGACGCTCTGGCCCGCGGCCTGCACGCCGCCGAGAAACATCAAGTCCTGCTGGGCGTGACAGGCTCGGGCAAGACCTACACCATGGCCCGCCTGGTCGAGCAGCTGAACCGCCCGACGCTGGTGCTGGCCCACAACAAGACGCTCGCCGCCCAGCTCTACCACGAGTTCAAGACCTTCTTTCCGCACAATGCGGTCGAGTACTTCGTCTCCTACTATGACTACTACCAGCCCGAGGCCTACATGCCCGCCGCGGACATCTACATCGAGAAGGAAGCCACCATCAACGAGGAGCTGGACAAGCTCCGGCTCTCCGCCACCAAGTCGCTGTTCGAGCGGCGCGACTGCATCATCGTGGCCTCGGTGAGCTGCATCTACGGCCTGGGCTCCCCCGACGCCTACTACGGCATGCTGCTCTTCCTGGAGAAGGGCCAGAAGATCAAGCGCGAGGAGATCACCCGCCGGCTGGTGGAGATCCTCTACGAGCGCAACGATCTCGACTTCCGCCGCGGCACCTTCCGCGTTCGCGGCGACGTCATCGAGCTCTTCCCCACCTACGACGACATGGCCTACCGCATCGAGCTCTTCGGCGACGAGGTCGAATCGCTTTCCCAGATCGATCCCCTCTTCGGCACGGTCAAGCAGAAGTACGTGCGCCTGCCCATCTATCCCAAGACGCACTACGTCATGTCGCAGGAGACAAAAAACCAGGCGGTGGGCACCATCCTCGAGGAGCTGGCCTGGTGGGAGAAGGAGTTGGAGAAGCAGGGTCGGATGGTGGAAGCGCAGCGCGTGCATCAGCGGGTCCGCTACGACGTGGACATGATCCAGACGATCGGTTACTGCCACGGCATCGAGAACTACTCGCGGCACTTCTCGCACCGCCTGCCGGGCGAGGCGCCGCCCACGCTGCTCGATTACGTCCCGCGCGACTACCTCATCTTCATCGACGAGTCGCACCAGACCGTGCCCCAGCTCCACGGCATGTACCACGGCGACCGCTCGCGCAAGCAGACCCTGGTGGAATACGGCTTCCGCCTGCCCTCGGCGCTCGACAACCGCCCCCTCACCTTCGAGGAATTCGAGCACCGCGTGAACCAGGCCATCTACGTCTCCGCTACTCCCGGCCCCTACGAACTCACGAAATCCGCCGGCGTGGTCGTGGAGCAGATCATCCGGCCCACCGGGCTGATCGATCCGGAAACCGAAGTCCGCCCGGTGAAGGGGCAGATCGACGACCTGCTGCATGAGATCCGCGACCGCGCCGCGCGCAAGGAGCGCGTCCTGGTGACCACGCTCACCAAGCGCATGGCCGAGGACCTGGCCGAGTATTACGGCGAAGTGGGCGTGCGCTGCCGCTATATGCACTCGGAGATCGAGACCCTGGAGCGGGTAAAGATCCTGCGCGACCTCAGGCGCGGCGAGTTCGACGTGCTCATCGGCATCAACCTGCTGCGCGAGGGGCTGGACCTGCCTGAGGTGTCGCTGGTCGCCATCCTGGACGCCGACAAGGAAGGCTTCCTGCGCTCCGCCGGCTCGCTCATCCAGACCATGGGGCGCTGCTCGCGCCACATCCGCGGCCGGGCCATCCTCTATGCTGACGTGATGACGGATTCCATGAACCGGGCCATCAACGAGACCAACCGCCGCCGCGCCATCCAGCGCGCCTACAACGAGGAGCACGGCATCACGCCGGAATCCATCGTGCGCCCGGTGGAGATGTCGCTGGCCGCCATCGTCGAGGCCGACTATGGCGACGAAGTGGCGGCCTCGCTCGACCAGATGCCCGAATTCAGCACCCAGGAAGAGCTGGACATTTACATCTCGAAGCTCGAGGTGGAGATGCGCGAGTCGGCGAGGAAGTTTGAGTTCGAGAAGGCCGCCAAGCTGCGCGACACCATCCGCGATCTGCGGACGAAGGAGTTTCTGTTCACGTAGCCGCACTCACGCTCAGCCTCGAGTTCGACCCTCAAAGCCTTCCTGCTTGAGTCCCTCTCCCAGCCCCTTGGCGAAGGAAAGGTTGCCCTCAATCAGCAGGATCTTGGCGAGTTGGCCGGCGGCGGCGGTCATCTTAGCTCCGCGCGCCTCCCTGCCCGGCAACCAGGCGGAGGGACGCAGCCTTCTCCGAGCGCACGGGCGCTGGCGCCGGTGCGGGGCTGGTGCGGAACTGCGAGAGCGCTTCGTTGAGTTGCTGGGAGAGCTTTACCATCTGCTCCGCGATTTGTGCGCTTTGCTGCGTGCCCTGTAGGGTCTGGCGCGTGATCAGGGAGAGGACCTCTGCGGCCTGGGCGGCGCTCTCGGCGTTCCCCTGTTGCCGCTGGGAAGCCAGCGCGATGGCCTGCGCCAGTTCGGCCGACTGGCGCACGACCACGGCGATACTTTCCAGGGCCTGGCGCGCCTGGTCCACAAGTTGGGCGCAAGTCTCCAATTCCCTGCCTCCTTCTCCCAAGGCGGCCGCCGCTTCGCCGGTCTCTGCCTGGACGGTTCGGAGGAAACTGCCGATCTCATTGGTGGCGCTGCGGGAGCGCTCGGCGAACTTTCGCAGTTCGTCGGCAATTACCGCGAAGCCACGGCCGGTCTCGCCCGCGCGCGCCGCTTCCACGGCCGAGGTGAGCGCCAGCATGTTGGCCTGCTCCGTGATCTCGTGGACCACGCGGAACTTCTCGTCGATACCCAGCGAGCGGCTCCGTAACGACTGCATCCGCCCCAAGGTCCCCTGCACCGAAGCGCGGACGCCTTGCACGCCCTCCAGGGTGTCGCGCACGGCGCGGTGGCCCTGCTCGGCGGCGTCCAGCGCCCGGCGCGCGGCTTCCGCCGACGCCCCGGCGTCGTTCGACACCTGCTTCATCGAAACCGCCATTTCCTTCACGGCCGAGGAGGTGTTGGTGATCTCCTGGTCCTGCCGGACAGCGCCAGAGGACATCTGCCTGGAGGAGGCCAGGATCTGGTTGGCGCTGGAGGAGACCTCGATGGCGGCGTTGTGCGCGCGCTCCAGCACTTGGGTGAAGTTGTCGAGGATGCAGTTGACCGAGTCCACCACATTGCCCAGGGCGTCGCCGGTGGCCTTGCCGCGCAAGCTGAGGTCGCCGCGGGCGATCTGACTGGTGAGGGTGAGGAACTCGGTGACGCTGCATTGCAGCGCCTCCAGCGCTTCCTGGCTGACCACGAGCTTGGAGACCTGCTCGGAGGAACGGTTGAAGTTTTCGGCGATGAGGCCGAAGTCGTCGGCGGAATCCACATCGGCGCGGGCGCGGTAGTCACCGCTGACCACCTTCTCGGAAAAGTCCGCGAACTCCTTCACTGGCTTGACCACCCTGTTTCCCAAGACGAGGAAAAGGGTGCCGACGCTCACCACGACCACGAGTAATGCCCCCAGGAGCCGATACCCGGCTTCCGTCGAAGCGCCGAAGGCGTCTATCAGCGGTACGCGCGCCCAAGCGCCGGCGGAATAGCCGAGCCACAGCACAGCGCCCATCGCCACGAGATTGGCGAGAACCAAGATCCAGATGGTCGAACTCAACCGGCCTTTCATGCCAGCCTCCAGGAACCGGTTCGGGGTTCCTCACGCTCAGTTCTCAGGAACCCACAGAACCCATGCCCGATCCCAGCTCAGAGGGCGGGAATTGGGAGGGCCAAGCATACAAGAATCTCACACACTTGAGACATTGGTGGGCACCACTTCGCTCGTCTCACCATGAGACCCTTTCTCAGAGAGGCGCAACTCATTCTCCAACAAGGAGAAGCGCTGCATGGGTAGAGGCTAAGTCTGGCTGTGGACGGCGCCCGAGGCCCGGCCTTGGATGCCGTAGCGCTTGAGCTTGCGGTAGAGGGTAGCGCGGCTGATGCCCAGCTTTCTTCCGGCCAGGGCCTTGTCGCCCTTCACTTCTTCGAAGACGCGCTGGATGGTAGTGCGCTCCATTTCCTCGAGGTCAGAGGACTGCGGGTCCATGCGCACCTCGGACGGAGCGGCAGCCAAGGCGTTCACGCGCTCGCGCAGGAACTGGTTCTCCTCCACCAGCCGGATCTTCTCCGCCATGCGCTGCAGCACCAGCTTCAGCTCCTCCACCCGGAAAGGCTTGGTGATGTAGTCGTAAGCGCCTAGCTTCATGGCCTGGACCGCGCTCTCGATGGTGCCGTAGCCGGTCATGATGGCGATCTCGGTGCGCGGCAGCAGCTTCTTGACCTGTGCCAGGAACTCCAGGCCGGTCATGTTCTCCATCTTGAGGTCGGCCAGGACTAGGTCGGGGGACCCGGTCTGCAGGTGGGCGAGGGCGGCTTCGGCACTCTCGGCCTCGGTGCAGGAGAAGCCCAGGGAGGCGCCGATGGTGCTGCAGAGCTTGCGGATGTTCTGCTGGTCGTCCACGACCAGCAACTGGATTTGGAAGTCGTCGCTCATGGGGCCTTGCCGAAGGTCTTTTCCACGCTGGAGAGCAACTGCTGAACGCGGAACGGCTTCTCCACGCAGGGCGCGCCGGTGCGCTGCAGCAGGCTGACGGTCTCCTCGTTCACCAGGTCGCCGGTGATGAACAGGATGCGGGAGGCGAGTTGGGGACGGTGGGCGACGATCCAGGCGTGAACGTCGGCGCCGGTGACGCCGCCGGGCATGCGCATGTCGGTGATGATGCCCAGGTACTCGCCGGCGGCCAGCAGGCGCAGACCCTCGACCCCGGAGGGCGCGGGCACGATGGCGTAGCCACTGCGCTCCAACGCCGAGCGCAGCAAGGTCATTACCGAAGGCTCATCCTCGATCACCAGGAGAGGCAGGCGGAGTGCTTTGTCCTTGGCGGCGGTCACTCCTCCACCTCGGCGGCGGCGACCATGGCCGCCTGCGAGGCCATCGGCAGGCGTACGCTGAAAACCGCGCCCTCCCGTCCCTCGCGGTTGCGGCAGCTGATCTCGCCGCCATGCTCGTGCACGATCCCGTAGCAGATGCTCAGCCCCAGCCCGGTGCCCTTGCCCACCTCCTTGGTGGTAAAGAAGGGATCGAAGATGCGGTCGGGATGGGCGATGCCGGGCCCGTTATCGCAGAAGACCACCTCGACCATGCCGTTGCTGTGGGCGGTGGAAATCTCGATGGAGCCGCGGTGCGAGGTGGAACGCACTGCGTCGTAGGCGTTGTTCAGGATGTTGAGGAACACCTGCTGCAGCTGGTGGGCGTCGCCCACCACTTCCGGGAGGTCGTCGTTGAGGTTCTCGATGATCTCCACTCCGTGGTTGTTGAAATCGTAGGAGCGGAGTTGGAGCGTTCGGCGCAGGACGCTTGCCAGCTGCACCGGGCGGCGCTGCGGCGGCGTCTGGCGGGCGAAGCTCAGCAGGTTCTGCACGATGAGCTTGGTGCGCTGCGCCTCCTGCACGATCACCCGCAGGTTCTTCTTGGCCACCTCGGGGATGTCGGGGTGATCCACCAGCAGGTCGGCGAAGCCCAGGATAGCGGTGAGCGGGTTGTTGACCTCATGGGCCACGCCGGAGACCAGCTGGCCTACCGCCGCCATTTTCTCCGTGTGCATGAGCTTGGCCTGAAGCATGGCGGCGTCGGTGATGTCGGTCATGACGGCGACGATGCTGGTGACGTTCTTCTGTTCGTCGCGCATGGGGCTGAGGTTCACTGAGAACTGGCTCACCTTACCGTCGCCGCCCACAATGGGCAGCTCCAGGTTGTCCACCTGCTGCCCCTGCAGGATGGCCTGCAGCGCCTCCGCCAGGGTGACCTGCCGGGGCGGGGCCACGAACTCCACCAAGCGGTGCCCCACCAGCTCGGATTCCTTGTACTTCCCGGCCTCAAAGCAGCGGCGATTGGCGTAGGTGACCAGGCCGGCGGTATCCGCCACCAGGATGAGACTCTGGGTCTGGTCGAGGATCTTGCTGTTGAAATCGCGCTCGTGCACCAGCTGCGCCTGGAAGGTCTTGAGCCCGGTAATGTCGAGGATGGTGCCGCGGTACTGCACCACGCGTCCGTGGGCGTCGCGGACGGCAAAGCAGTTCTCCAGCGTGTGCAGGATGGAGCCGTCCTTGCGCCGCACCGACTGCTCGAAGTTGCGCACCGCTCCTTCTTTCTCCACCTTCTCCTGAAAGCGATTGCGCTGCTCGGAAGAAAGGTAGAGCTTGCTGGGGATGTCCACCTGCAACAGCTCCTCGCGGCTGGAGTAGCCCAGCATGGCCACCAGGGCGTCATTGACCTCCACGAAACGGCCCTCCGGCGTGGAGAAGAAGAGGCCCTCCTGGATGTTCTCGAACAGCTCACGGTAGCGGCGTTCGGCCTCGCGGCGGTCGGTGATGTCCTTGAGCACGTGGATGGTTTGGCCGCCCGCGTCCGCTTCTTCCCGGGTGCGCGAGGTGGAGACCAGGTAGGTGCGCTCCAGAAGCGGATGCAGCAGCTCTTCGCCTTCGTGGGCTCCCGGACGGCAGAAGGGACAGGACTGGCCGTTGCCCTCGCCGCAGATGGAAACCAGGGCGCGCATGTTGAGCCCGATGAGCTCCGAGGGCTGCACGCCGATGAATTCGGCCAAGGGGCGGTTGGCGCGCATCACGTGGAAGGTCTCGTCGTGGACCACGATGAAGTCGCTGATGGCGTCGAAGATCTGCACCCACTGGCGGCGCGCCTGGGCGATCTGCTCGAACAGCCGGGCGTTTTCGAGCGCCACCGACGCGTGTCCCACTACCGCTTGCAGTAGGTTGTGGTCGGCGGTCGTGAGTTCGGAGCCGCGATCCGCGAGCAGCAGCAGGCCCAGCAGATCCTGGCCGGCGCCGCCACTCAAGCGGGCCACGGTCAGATCCTGCCATCCCAGCCCGGAGGCGGCGCGCGCGCCCAGAAGCTCCTGTGCGCGTCCGACATAGACAGGCTGGGAGTGCTCGGCGGTGAAGTCGGAGAGGGCCGCGCCCAGGCGGCGCAGGGCCGCAGCGTCCAGGTTGGCCGCAGGATCGTGCAGGCTGACGACCTCCATTTGCTTGCCGTCTCCCAGAGCCAGGGCTGCGGCGCGCGCCCCCATCAGCTTTGCCGCGCGTACGGCAAAATTCTTGGCGAAGTCTGGCAGGCGGAAGGAGGAACTCAACTCCAGTGCCAGGTTGGTAAGGTGCTCGGCCCGGCTGCGATGCTGTTCCGCCAGGTGCAGGTTCCCGCGGGCCTCCAGCGCCAGACCGGCATAGGAGGCCAGAGTCCCGGCGCGCGCAGTGTCCTCGGCAGCGAACCGGATCTCCGGCTGGGAGTAGATGAGCCAAGCTCCCGCGACCCGCGAGGTCCGGAAGGGCGCAGCGATGACGTCGCTCTCCGGGGCCGCGGCGCCATTCCCTCCGCCGTTTTTTCCCGGCAGGCAGGTCGGCTGCCGCGAGGCGGTCACGCGTGCGGCCAGCTCTTCGGCATCCGGGAATCCCGCCTTGAGGTAGCGGCTGCGAAGTTCGTCCGCCTGCTTCGGGCTCTCCGCCGCCACCGCTGCCATGCGGAAGCGTTCCCCCTCCTGGATCCACACGGCGACTGAGCTGGCCTGGAACAGCCGACGAACCCCCTCCGCCAAGGATGAGACAAGCACCGGGAGGTCCCCTTTGCCAGACTCCTCGGAGCACAGGTTCAGCAGCAAGTCCTGGAGTGAGCCCTCCCGAACCGGTTGGCCAGTTTCAGATTGCCCGTTTGTTCCCAATAGCATAGCGATGGTTTTGTAGCTGAGTCCTAAGGGAGACGAAAACACCCAGTCGGAGCAAGTTAGCGCCCAATCTCAATTTGAGTCAAGCGAAATCGAGCCCTGCCAGTGACAACAAAGGAAACTCCACGGGCACACTTCGGGTTGGGTTCTCAGGCTGAGACCAAGCGCCGCGCGTTAGGGGACCGTGAGCACCCAAACGGGCTGGGTGGAGGTGGGGGGAGCGTTCGAGACCACTGTGTCGTCCGTGGTGCGGATGATCGAGATGGTGTTGGAGCCGCGGTTGGCCACGTAAACCTTGGAGCTGTCCGACGAGGAGGCGATGGAGACCGGGTTCGTTCCCACGGTGATGGTCCTGGAGACGGTGTTGTTGCTGGTGGTGATGACCGAGACGGTGCCCGAGCCGGAGTTGGCCACGTAGGCGCGCGAGCCGTCGGCCAGCGCCGTGACCGAAAGCGGCGCCGTGCCCACGGTGACCGTCACCGGAGGGTTCGCGGCGGGGTTCACGTCGGTGCGGATGATGGAAACCGTGCCATCGCCGCTGTTGGTCACGTAGACGCGCTTCAGGCTGTTGTCGAAGAACAGGAAGTTGGGCGCGACTCCCACGGGCAGGACGGCGGTGACTATGTCGGTGGTGGTGTCGATGACCGAGACTGTGTTCGAGCCGGAGTTGGCAACGAAGACGAAGGCGCCGGTGTCGTTCGAGACCGCGAACGACGGCATGTTGCCGATGTTGACGGATATCGTTGTGAGCACCACTTTGTCTACGGTGGAGATGACGGAGACTGTGTTGCCGTTCTGATTCACGCAGTAGAGCTTGGCGCCGCTGGGCAGCTCTGCCAGCGCCACCGGATTGTTGCCGACGGCGATGAGGTCGGTGAGCACGCTCGTGTTGGCGTCGATCACGCCCACGGTCCCCGTCCTGGAGTTCGCGACGTACATCCGGGTGCTTTGCGTGGAGTGGGCGAAGACCGGAGCGGACCCCGCCGGCAGGCTGATGGTGACCGGAGCGGAGCTGGCCAGCAGGGTGAGGTAGGTGCTGACGGTGTCGTCGCCCAGATTAACAACGAAGATGCGGGCGCCGCTGGGAGTCGTCCCGGCATGCACCGGTCCTTTGCCGACCGTATGACTGGCCACCACGGTGTCGCCGGAAACGTTGATGTTGGTGGTGGAGCCGATGGCGCCGCCAGTGTTGTTGACGGAGACCGCCTGCCGCTGGCCCTGGGGGTCGGGCCCGCCCGGGAAGACGGGCGTGGCCACCGGACGGAATTCGTTGCCGCAACTTAGCCAGATCAAAGCCAGCAGCGCGACCACTACGGCGGCTGCCAGGCGAGTTCCCGTCTTCCTCATTCGTCCGGATCTCCCAAATCCCGGGTCAGCAAGGTGCAGAATTGAATATTGTAACGGGAAGCCAGCTTCCGCGCCACCGGTGCCGGCCTTGCACTCCCGCCGTGGCCCCGCTCCCTAATATAGAAGTGCAGCGCCGGCCACCCGGCGGCGGGTCGCTCTGTCCGCCCAGGAGAAGGTCTTTCCCAGGCCCGGCCGCTTCGACTATCCTCATCCTTCGCGTGCGCGGCAGGGAGGGAGGCGCTGGTGAAAAAAATCCTGTGGCCGGTTCTCGCGCTTTTGCTGACGGCGCCTGCCTTCGCGCAGCAGTATGACGTCCTCATCCGCCACGGCCGGGTGGTGGATGGCAGCGGCAACCCCTGGGTGTACGCCGACGTGGGTATCGTCGGCGACCGCATCGCCTTCGTGGGCCGCGCCGACGCGCGGGTCACCGCCAAGCGAACCATCGACGCCAAGGGCCTGATCGTTGCTCCCGGATTCATCGACATGCTGGGCCAGTCCGAGACCACCCTGCTCATCGACAAGCAGGCAGTCTCCAAGCTCACCCAGGGCATCACTACCGAGATCACCGGCGAAGGCGAGTCCATCGCGCCCATCGACGATCGCCTGATCGAGGATCAGAAGGACTTTCTGACGCACTTCCACCTCACCGTGGACTGGCGCTCGCTCGACGAGTACTTCCAGCGGCTGGAAAAGCAGGGCGCCGGCATCAACCTGGGGACGTTCGTGGGCGCCACCCAGGTGCGGCGCATGGTGGTGGGCGACGCCGACCGGCCGCCCACGCCCGAGGAACTCAAGCGCATGCAGGAGATGGTCGACGACGCCATGCTCGACGGCGCCATGGGCGTTTCCAGCTCGCTCATCTACGCCCCGGCCTTCTACGCCAGCACCGAGGAGCTGATCGCGCTGGCCCAGGTTGCAGGAAAGCACGGCGGGACGTACGCCTCGCACATCCGCAACGAGAGCGACACCGAACTGGCTGCGCTGGAGGAGGCTTTCCGCATCGGGCGCGAAGCCAACGTCCCGGTCGAGATCTTCCACCTGAAGCTCTCCGGCAAGCAGAACTGGGGAAAGATGGGCGCGGTACTGGATGCCATCGAGCGGGCGCGGGCCTCAGGGGTGGACGTGACCGCGAACCAGTATCCCTACCTGGCGGGCGCCACCTCGCTCGGCGCCACCATCCCTCCCAAATACCACGACGGCGGGACCGAAGCTCTTCTGGCTCGGCTGAAGGATCCGGCCCAGCGCGCCGCCATCCGCCGCGACCTGCTGACCCCCTCCGGCAGCTTCGAAAACTTCTGGCGGCTCGCCGGCAGGCCGGAAGGCATCCTGGTGCTCAGCGTCCTCAACCCGGAACTGAAGAAGTACGAGGGCAAGAACATCGCTCAGGTCGCCGCAGCGGAGAAGAAGGACCCCATGGACGCGCTCATGGACCTGGTGGCCGCCGATCGCAACAACACCGGCGCCGCCTATTTCCTCATGGACGAAGACGACATGCGACTGGCCATGCAGAAGCCCTGGGTCAGCGTCGGCATCGACGCCGGCGCGGTGAATCCGGTGGGACCGCTGGGCGAGTCGAAAGACCATCCCCGGGCCTATGGCAGCTTCCCTCGCATCCTGGGCAAGTACGTGCGTGAGGAGCATGTCCTGCGGCTGGAAGAGGCCATCCGCAAGATGACCTCGCTGGCGGCGCAGCAGGTGAAACTCGATCACCGCGGGATGGTTCGCCCGGATTATTTCGCCGACCTCACCATTTTCAACCCGGAGGCGGTACGCGATGTCGCCACCTTCGACGACCCGAACCGGCCCTCCCAGGGCATCGAGTACGTCTTCGTGAACGGAGTGCTCTCGCTCGAGCACGGCCGAGTCACGGGGCAGTTGGGCGGACGTCCGCTGCGCGGCCCGGGGTACGCCGCGCGCGAGTACGCTCCGGAAGGCCTGGCGCCGCGCGGCAAGATTGCGGGGGTCATCACCGACGAAGAGGGCTGGCCGCTGCCTCGCACCAAGGTGACGCTCAGCCGGGCGTCCGGCGAGGTGGTGGGCACGCTCGATACGCGCAAGGAAGGCCGCTTCGAGATCGCAAGCGAGGCCGAGTGTGACCCCTGCACGCTCAAAGCAGAGCGCGCGGGATTCGCGCCAGCCGAGCGCGAGGTGAGGTACAACGGCTCCAACTCGCTCTGGTTCAGCTTCGCCCTGCACCGCCTGGAAGCAGCGACGAACATTGATCATTGATTCGCGCCTTCCGGCACCCCAAGCGCGGGTTTCTGCATCTGAAGCAGCAGCGCCAGCCGAACCCAGGGGACTTCTGAGAACCTCATGAAAGCCAAGACCTTCGTTATATTCCTTGCGCTGGCAGCAGTGGCCTTGTTGTTCGCGCAGCGCCACAACGCGCCCACTCCACAGCCGACCTTTCGCGCGGTGATCGACCTGACCCAGCCGCTGAGCGAGAAGTTTCCCAACTGGGAGGGCACGGAGAAGTCACCCTTCGAAGCCAAGCCTCTGGGGCGCATGGAGAAGGACGGTTACTTCACTCGCACCATCTCTCTGCCCGAGCACTTCGCTACGCACATGGACGCCCCGGCGCACTTCGCCGCCGGCGCCTGGACCGTGGACCAGATCCCGCCCGAACATCTCGTCGGCCCGCTGGTTGTGCTGAACGTGACCGCGCAGTCGAAGGCGAACGCCGACTACCAGATCACGGTCGAGGATGTGGCGCGCTGGGAACGCGCCCACGGGCAGATCCCGCCGGGAAGCATCGTGCTGGCGCGCACCGGCTGGGCCGCGCGCGCGGCCTCCATGAAGGACTATCGCAATGCCGACGACAAAGGCGCCAAGCACTTCCCCGGCTTCCTGCCGGAGACCGCCAAGTTCCTGGTGGAAGCGCGCGACATCTTCGGTCTGGGCATCGACACCATGAGCGTGGACTATGGGGCGTCGGACACCTACCCCGTGCATCAGTACACGGCCAAGCACAACGTCTATCACCTGGAAAACGTCGCGGATTTGAGCGCTGTGCCCGAGGCGGGCGCCATCCTGGTGGCCGCGCCGGCCAAGCTCGCCGGTGGCTCCGGCGGCCCGGTTCGTATCCTGGCGCTGGTGCGCTGAGGAGACTGTGTAGGCACGGGTCTTCGACCCGTGCCTCTCCGCGCCCGGCTCAGAGAGCCGGGCCTACACAACCAGCCCACAACCAGAGACCTCACCCCAGATGCAGCCGCCACAGCGTGTAGCTCAAGACTTCCTTCAGCACCACCACCGCGCGGTCCCAGCGCGAGCGCGGGCGCGCCTCCGGCCGCGGCGCGCCGTACACCACCAGCCCCTGCGCCTCCAGCATCTGCTTGATGCGGAAGATGTGGTAGTCGTCGCTCACTGCCAGGCAGCTGCGCTTGCCGTTCGCTTTGAGGATGACGGCAACGCGCTCGGCGGAATCCGCGGTGTCGTCGCTCTGGGTCTCAGCGATGAGGTTTTTCTCCGGGACGCCGCGGCCGGCCAGGTAATCGCGGCCCACGCCGCCCTCGCTGAAGTGCGAATCCTCGCCGTGGCCTCCGGTGGTGATGATGAGGGGTGCGAGGCCGCGCTGGAAGAGGGTGTAGGCGTGGTCAAGGCGGGCGCGGAAGACGGGAGAGGGCCGGCCGGCGTACTCGGCGGCGCCAAACACGACGATGGCGTCGGCGGACTGGGACTCGTCGCGCGCCGACTGCGCTTCGATGCGGGAATAGACGAAGACGACGTAGGCCACAGCCAGCAGAAATAAGACAGGCAGAAGCCGCCACAGCCGTCGCTTCCTGGGAGGTGGGGGACCCGGAGGCAGAGAGCTATCCCTGCTGCGCCAGGTAGTCGCTGATTTCCTGGGTGGAGATGGCGCCTTCGCGCATCACGCGCCACCCCGATTCTTCGGTGAGCTGCACGATGGTGGAGAAGATGTCGCGGGGCGAGGGTCCGCCGTCCACGATGGCCGGCAGGCGGTTGCCGAGCTGGTCGCGGACTCCTTCGGCGGTGGTGCACTCGCTGGCTCCGCTCACGTTGGCGGAGGTGGCGGTCAGGGGCACGCCCGCGGCCCGCATCACGGCCATGGGAATGGCGGCGGCGGGCACACGCAGCGCCACGTTGCCGGTGTTGGCCGTCACCTTCAGCGGCAGATGCTTGGCCGCCTTCACGATCATGGTCAGCGGGCCGGGCCAGTACTTGCGCGCCAGCGAGTGAAAGGTCCCGGGGAGGGAAAGCGCCAGCTCCTCCGCCTGGTCCACATCCTGGATCAGGAGCGAGAGGGGCTTGTGCCGGGAGCGCGACTTGATCTCGTAGATGTGCAGGACGGCGCGCAGGTTGAAGGGGTCGGCGGCCAGACCATAGAAGGTGTCGGTGGGCATGCCCAGGACCTGGCCGGCGCGGATCTGCGAGGCCACGTACGAAACCAGAGAGGCTTCCGGATTCTGGCTGTTGATCCTGATGATCTCGGCGGGCACACCGGTTCCCTTCTGCGGACTTGCGCCGCGCGAAAAGTAACACATCGGTTTCCGCCCCGCAAGGACGGTCGCGTTTCACGCTCCCAAACCGCCCCTTCCGTTCCGCTCGTCATTCTGACCCTGAGCCCGCTGTGTCGGGCGAAGGGGAAGAATCCATGCATAACCGGCAGATGCGCTGGCTAGGCAAATACATAGATCCTTCGCTGCGCTCAGGATGACAACCGGGAAGGCGGGAGCTTCAGCGATAAGCTTCAGCAATCCGCTAAGATGGAGCGGTGACTACCGCCGTCCGCAACCGCCTGCGCCGCGTGGAGAGCCGGCAGAATGCGCTGGTCAAGGCGCTGCGCCGCAGCTTTCGCAGCGGCCAGCCGGGCGAAGATGGCTTCGCGGCCATCGAAGGCCCGCGCATCCTGGAGGAAGCCATCCGCAGCGGGCTGCGCTTTCGCGCCGTGTTCTTCCGCCAGTCGGCGGAGGCCCAGGCCGACCGCCTGCTGCCGCAGCTCGCGTCCGAGGTGGAAACCCTCATCCTGCCCGACGATGTCTTCTCGAGCGCCGCCGCCACCGAGACTCCGCAGGGCGTGGCCGCCCTGGTCAAGTTCAAGGATTTCGATCTGGACGACGTCTTGCGCGCTCCCCGGCCGCTGCTGGTGGTGCTGGCTGGCGTCCAGGACCCGGGAAACCTGGGGACGGTGGTGCGCTCCGCCGAAGCCTTTGGCGCGAACGGCGTGCTGCTGGCGGAAAAAACCGCAGGCCGCTTCAATCCCAAGGCGGTGCGGGCTTCGGCAGGGTCCATCTTCCGCGTTCCCGTAGTGGAGGTGAAGCTCACGGAGGCGGCGGCGAAACTGCGTGAGCATGGCTTGCGGCTGGTGGCAACTTCGTCCCACCAAGGCACGCCGGTGGACCAGGCCGAACTCGCCGGAGCGCTGGCTATCTTTCTGGGCAGCGAAGGCGCGGGGCTGCCGCGTGATGCGGTGAACCTGATCGACGAAGTCATCGCCATCCCGCACTCGCCGCGAGTGGAATCGCTGAACGCGGGCATCGCGGCTTCCATCCTGCTGTATGAGGCGGCGAGGCAAAGGGGGGCGAAGCCTTGAGCCTGTTCCAGCCCATCCCGGAGAGCGCCTCGCATCTGGGCCGTCCGCTGGCCGACCGCATGCGTCCGCAGACGCTGGAGGAGTTCGTCGGGCAGGAGCACATCCTGGGACCGAAGAAGACGCTGCGCACGCAGATCGGGCGCGACGACATGGGCTCATTCATCTTCTGGGGCCCGCCGGGCTCGGGCAAGACCACGCTGGCCAAGATCATCGCGCGCATGACCAAGGCGGAGTTCATCGAGTTCTCCGCCGTACTCTCCGGCATCGCGGAGATCAAGCGGGTGATGTCCGCCGCCGAGAAGGCCCGGCAGTACGGCACCCGCACCCTGGTCTTCATCGACGAGATCCACCGCTTCAACAAGGCGCAGCAGGACGCGTTTCTCCCTCACGTGGAGAAGGGCAACATCCGGCTCATCGGCGCCACCACGGAGAACCCGTCGTTTGAGATCATCTCCGCGCTGCTCTCCCGCTGCCGGGTGTACACGCTGAACCCGCTGGCGGAAACGCAGGTGGTGACCTTGCTGAAGCGCGCTCTGGCGGACTCCGCGCGTGGGCTGGGAACCATGAAGCTGGAGGCGCCGGACGCCGTCCTGGAGAAGATCGCCGACTACTCCAGCGGCGACGCGCGTGCCGCCTACAACGTGTTGGAGATCGCCGCCGGAGTCGCCGCAGAGCGCCAGAGCGAGGGTGCGGCCGCCGAGATCACCATGGAGATCGTCCGTGACGCGCTGCAGAAGCGCGTGCTGCTCTACGACAAGGCGGGCGAGCAGCATTACAACCTGGTCTCGGCGCTGCACAAGTCGGTGCGCAACAGCGATCCCGACGCCGCGCTCTACTGGCTGGCGCGCATGCTGGAGGCAGGCGAAGACCCGCTCTACATCGCGCGCCGCCTGGTGCGCATGGCGGTGGAGGACGTAGGCCTGGCCGATCCGCAGGCGCTGGCCCTCACCAACGCCGCCCGCGAGGCGGTGGACTTCCTCGGCCTGCCCGAGGGCAACCTGGCGCTGGCCCAGGCAGCCGTGTATCTCGCGCTCGCGCCCAAGTCCAATGCGCTCTACACCGCCTACAGCGCCGCGCGCGAGGACGTAGAACAGACCGCCGCCCAGCCCGTCCCGCTGCACCTGCGCAACGCGCCCACCGGACTGATGAAGGCCATCGGCTACGGCCAGGGCTACCAGTACGCCCACGACCTCGAAGGCAAGGTCGCCGACATGCAGTGCCTGCCCGACAACCTCAGAGACCGTGTCTACTATCAGCCTACGGCGGAAGGATTGGAAAAAGAGCTGCGGAGGAAGATGGAGGAAATCCGGGCGCTGAAGGAAAGGAAAGGGAAAGGGTAAAAAAACGCGCCCGGTTCTACGGACTGTTTGGTCCAGGGAGCCGGGCACGGGTTCAGGTCTGTCAGCGGTAACGGGCCGCTGAGAAAATCACTGACAAGACCGAATCCAGCAGGCTGTACCTGCCAGAGTTATAGCGGCCGTATTGATACCGGCTGTAGTAGCCGTCTTCATAACCGCGCTGGAAGCCCTCGCGGAAGTAATAGTTGTACTCAGACTGGTCCACGTAGTAGCCGTAGTAGCCGTAGTTGGCGTCCTGATACCCATAGCTGCTGCGGTAGTCGTAACCCCAGCTATCCAGCCGGTCGGCCCGTCCGGCGCGGAAGCCCTGCTCGTAACCGTCGTTCAAGGCCGACTGCAGAAGGCTTACGCCGTACTGGTTCGTCTGGTAGTAGACGCCGGAACGCTGGTAGCGATAGTCCGGGTACACATAGACATACTCGTTGCGATTGCGCCAGGCCTGCTCCTGCAACTGGCGGTGGTGCGCCCAATACTCCTGCTGGAAGCGGTACTGCTGGGTGCGCCTCTGCTGTTGCAGCAACGACGCCTGCTGTTGCTGCAAGCGCTGCCGCTGATCCACTTGCTGGTGGAACTGCTCCTGGCGCCGGCGATTCTCCTCAGTCCACTGCTGCTGACCCTGTGGCGAACCGTGATCCTGCTGGCGGGCCTCCTGGTTGCGCTGCTGCTCCTCGACCCTGACCTGCTGATTGCGATCCTGGTCGCGCCGCTGCTGATCGGCCTGCTGCTGGCGTGCGCCGTCCTGCTCGCGCCGCTGCTGGTCCGCCGCTTGCTGCTGCTGGCGTGCGCGGTCCTGCTGGGCGCGGTCTTGCGCCCGTTGCTGCTTCCCCGCATCCTGCTGCTGGCGCTTCTGGTCCTGCTGCGCGCGGTCCTGCTCACGCCGCTGCTGGTCGGCCGCTTGCTGCTGCTGTCGCGCGCGCTGATCTTGCTCCGCGCGCTGCTGCTGCGCCTGCCGGTCGCGTGCGCGCTGGCTTTCCGCCTGCGCCTTCCGGTCGGCATCCGCCTGCTTCTTGTCCTTGGCCTGCTGGTCCCGCTTCTCTTGTTGTTGCCGCTGCTCGTCGTTGTTTTGTGAGTAGCTCGGAGCGGCAATCCCCAGAAGTAGGAGGAGAACTGCCGCGCTGGTCATCCCTATGAGTATTCTCATGGTCCTGCCTCCTGTGTTTCTTAGATGCGGGCAGGACAGAGGTTGTCGCCCGCCCTGGGACACATTGAGAACAAACGACTTCCGCCTCACACCCCCGCCAAATGCGGGGAAAAAGAGGTTGTTTCGGCGAAAGCTTCTGCGGGGGGCGTGCGGTCGGGGTGGGTTTACAAAAACCGCGCCCGGTGTTCCTTGAGGATGCAGCGGTCCATGGTGACGAAGATTCCGGCCTTGCGCGCCATGGCGGCTGCGGCTTCGTGGACCACGTCCTCCTGCATCCAGATGGCGGGGACTTTCAGGGCGATGGCCTGGTCCACCAGCTCGGGGACGAACTCCACGCGGCGGAAGATGTCCACGATGTCGATTTTCTCCGGGACGTCAGCCAGCGAGGCGTACGCCTTCTCTCCCAGCGCGCCTTTGATGTTGGGATTCACCGGGATGATGCGGTAGCCGTGGGTCTGCAGGTAGGCGGCCACGCCGTAGCTGGGACGCAGCGGGCTGGAGGAAAGCCCCACCACGGCGATAGTCTTGGCGCGCTTCAGCACTTCTGTGATTTCGTCGGTTTTGGCGGGGACCGCGGCCGGCTTCATTGCCTCGACATTGTACGAGAGGCGGGGCTAGGTGGGGTAGTCATCGCATGGATCCGCCTAGTCGCTCTACTTGCCGGGGGATGCCGATTTCTCCTTGAATTTCTTGAGCCCCATTTTGCGCAGGGTCTCGGGGACGTTCTTATTCATGGAGAGGGCCTTGAGGTCGTTGGCCAGGAGGTGGTTCATGAAGGTGAGGCCGATGTCGAGCGGGCAGCGGGGATTGTTCACCAGGGCGCGTATCACGGAGTACTGCTTCATGAACTTGCGGCTTCGCGCGATGTCGCGCAGCACGCTCTCCTGCACGTTCTTCATGCCGGCGAAGCTCTCGACCTCAGCGTCCGAGAGCTTGGGCGATTGCAGCACGGCCGAGGAGACCACCTTGGAGCCGTCGCGGATCAGGATGAAGCGCTCGTCCTTGTTGCCCTTCATGGCTAGTTGTACGCGGTCGCCCACCTTCAGCTTGGAGATCTTCTGCAGGGTGGACTGACGCTCGCGGCTTTTGGCCTCGGCCGCGCGCATTTTCGTGTTCTTTTCATCTTCCGACATGGGCGCGTCGGGAGCAACCGCGGCTGGCGCTATGCCCGCCTCGGTAGCGGCAGCGATGAGCTCGTCGTCCTCGAGGAGGCTGCCCACCAGCTCGAAGGCCTTGCCTTCCTCGGCGGCGATCTCGGCGGCGTGCTCGATCTCGTACTGCGACTTCTCGCCCTCCGCCAGTTCCTGGAAGGCCTCGAACTCCGCCGTGTCCTCGCCCAGGGCGGTGAGCGCGGCTTTGAGGTCGGCAATCTCCTGCTCGTTGAGGTGATGATTGGTGCCCAGGGCGTGCAGGACGTCCTTGGACTTCCGCACGCGCGCGCTGGCCAGCATCATGTCCACCAGCTCCCGCGACGCCGTCTGCGCCATGTCCTGCAGACGCACCTCGCGCACCGCGGGATTCTCCAGCAGCGCGGGCACCAGCTTGGGCCGGCGGTTCTCTGGCACGACCATGTACTCCAGCACCTCCCATGGCGTAGCCGGATTGGAGGCCACCGCGATCGCGGACTTCTCATCCCAACTGGCCAGCGTCATCTTCGCCTGCTCGCCGAAGATGGGGTGGCTGGCCAAAAACACCAGGATCTCGATCATCTCGTCGGCGGGGACGGCCAGCGCGCCTTTGGCGGCGGTGCGCATCATGTTGGCGGGGACCGCCGACTGCCGGATGAGCTCAATCATTCGTGGCATGAGCACCGTTCCTCGTTAAGGTTGCATTCCTTCGGGGGTGAAGACGACAGTCTTCGCTTCGTTGACGCGCCCTAAAGGAAGCATCACCGTGTTGTTGTAGGAGACCTCGACCCCCGCGGCGTTGCCCATCTTCAGCACTACACTCTTCTTGGCGCGCACTTCCTTGGTTTCAGCAGCGGCCAGCGTCCTCTCCATCACCACCCGGCCATCGACGCTGATCGAGACCCAGGAGTCCTCCTTCGCCCGCACCAGCACCACAAAGCCCTCGGCCGCGGTGGAGGAGGGAGCCGCCGCGGAACCGCCACCGGGCTCGGAGCTAGGACCGGAAGCCGGGTTCGCCACCTGATCCGAGGAAACGGGCGCGGCTGCGGTCGTGGTGGGCGGCTGAACAACGGGCGGTGGGCTTACCGATTCGGGCTGGGAGATGCGGCCGGCGAAGGGGCCCAGCTTGAACTTCCAGGCGGCGAATCCGCCCGCAGCCAGGGCGGCGAGCGCCAGCACCGCGGCCCAACTCCGCCCTCCGGAGCCGGAGGCAGCCGGTTTCACCTTGGGGAACGGGGTCGGGAGAGGCTGTTCAGGATCGCCGGCGGCGGCCAGGAAGTCCGTGACCGCCTGCTCTTCGTCGATGCCCAGGTAGCGGGCGTAGGCGCGGACGAAGCCCTTGTTGAAGATGCCGCCGGGAAGCTTGTCAAAGTCTTCCTGCTCCAGGGCGCGCAGGGAGCGGGTGCCGATCTTGGTGGAATCGGCGATCTCTTCGAGCGTGATGCCGCGCATCTCGCGCTCGCGTTGCAGACGTTCGCCGAACGATCCCATGGAAGAGTCCCTGGAGCGGGCTTGAGTCGGCCGAAAGGCCGGAAATGCGGCCATCATAGGTTCGCTGCTCCCCAGTGTCAATCGAGGAAGGAGCGTAACCCTTGCCTCTCCAACGACTTTGCCCTGCCCGGCCCGGACAAACTCAAGGTTGCTGAGGCGGAACGCGCCGCATATAATACGCGCTCAACTGGACCCTTCCGCGGTTGCCGTGGAAGAAGCTCTCCATGACAGACGCCCCAACCGACGAGCGCAAGCGGCAGATGACGGAAATCGCCATCTTCCATGACGTGGCCAAAGCGCTGACCTCGTCTCTGAAGCTGGACTCCATCCTGCAGACCATCATGGAAAAAATGGCGGAGTTCTTCCGCCCGGACAACTGGTCGCTGCTGATGGTGGACGACCAGAAGGACGAGCTGTACTTCGCCATCGCCGTGGGCCCGGCGGCCGAGACCCTGAAGCAGATCCGGCTGAAGGTGGGCGAAGGTATCGCCGGATGGGTGGCCAAGCACGCCGAGCCGCTGATCGTGCCCGACGTGTACACCGACCCGCGCTTCGCCAAGCGCATCGACGAAATGACCAAGTGGCAGACCCGCTCCATCATCTGCCTGCCGCTGCGCTCCAAGCAGCGCGTGCTGGGCGTGATCCAGCTCCTCAACTGCAACATGGAAAAGTTCGGCGACCACGAGTTGTTCCTGCTGCAGGCCCTGTGCGACTATGCCGCCATCGCCATCGAGAACGCCCGCGGCCTGGAGAAGATCCAGGAACTCACCATCACCGACGACTGCACCGGGCTCTACAACGCCCGCCACCTGTACAAGACCCTGGAGGGCGAGGTCTATCGCTCGGCCCGCTTCGGCTACGAGTTCTCCATCCTCTTCATCGACCTCGACCACTTCAAGCTGGTGAACGACGCCCACGGGCACCTGGTGGGCTCGAAGCTCCTGGCCGAGATCGGATTCAAGATCAAGATCCACCTGCGGCTCATTGATTACGCCTTCCGCTACGGCGGCGACGAGTTCGTCATCCTGCTGCCACAGACCAGCAAGGACTCCGGCCTGGTGGTGGCCCGGCGCCTGCAGGACGTCTTCCGGCAGAGTTCCCTGATGAAGGACGAGAACCTGAATCTGAACATCCGCGCCAGCATGGGCCTGGCTTCCTATCCCGACGACGCCAAGAGCGCCCACGAGCTCATCCGCCAGGCCGACGAGATGATGTATGCGGTGAAGAACTCCACCCGCGACAACATCGC
>DASYVL010000054.1 GCA_035937135.1 Terriglobales bacterium | reverse complement strand
TTCGACATGAATTCGTCGTGGATCTTCCTTTCGACGAAGAGGCGCGAGCCGGCAGCGCAGACCTCGCCCTTACCGTAGAAGATGCCCGTGGAGGCGCCGCGCACGGCGGCCTCGATGTCCGAATCCGCAAAGACGATGTTGGGCGACTTGCCGCCCAGCTCCAGCGTGATGCGCTTCACTGTGTCTGCCGCGTTGCGCATGACCTCTTTGCCCACGACGGTCGAACCGGTAAAGGCCACCTTGTCCACGCCGGGATGCTTCACCAGTCCCATGCCGACGACCGCTCCCGGTCCGGGGAGGATGTTGATCACGCCCGCGGGCACGCCCGCTTCCACCATCAACTCGCCCACGCGCAGTGCGGAAAGCGAGGTCTGCGACGCCGGCTTCCAGATGACGCAGTTGCCGGTGGCCAGCGCCGGCGCAATCTTCCACGAGGCCAGCAGCAGCGGGAAATTCCAGGGGACGATGGCCGCCACCACGCCCACCGGCTCGCGCAGGGTGTAGGTGAAGGCGTTGGGGCGGGAGTTGATGGTCTCGCCGTGGATCTTGGTGGCCCAGCCGGCGTAGTAGCGGAAGACGTCGGCCACGGTGGGCAGGTCCACGTAGCGCGATTCGAAGATGGGCTTGCCGTTGTCCAGGGTCTCGATCTCGGCCAGCTCGTCGATGTTCTGCTCGATGAGGTCGGCAATCTTCCACAAGAGCTTCCCGCGCTCACTGGCGGTCATCTTCTGCCAGGGGGCGGCGGAATCGTCGAAGGCCTTGCGGGCGGCGGCGACCGCCTTCTCGACGTCCGCCTGCGTAGCCGCGGCGATCTGCGTCAGCACCTCGCCGGTGGCCGGGTTGACGGTGTCAAACGTCTTCCCGTCGGAGGAATCCACCCACTGGCCGCCGATGAGCAGCTTTCCGGGGACGATCTTCGATTTGGTGGCAGCAATCATGTTTGGGATCCTTCGCTTCGCTCAGGATGATGCCGGCGGGGCTCAGACGCCCCGCCAAGCGGCATCACTTGTTCTTGAACTCGGCCGGGCGCTTCTCCACGTAAGCGTTCAGGCCTTCCTTGGCGTCCTGGCTCTTGAACAGGAGCGACTGGAGCTCGCGCTCGATGGCCAGCGCCGACTCCATCGGGATCTCCCAGCCCGTCTGCACCGCGCGCTTGATGTGGCCCACGGCCATGGCCGCCTTGTTGGGCGGGCAGAACTGCCGCGCATACTCCATGATGTTCTCCATGAAGTGATCGCGTTCGAAGATGTCGTTGATGATGCCCAGTTCCTTCGCCTCCTCGAAGGTGAAGGTGTTGCCGGTGACCATCAGCTCGATGGCCTTCGACTTGCCCACCATGCGGGAGAGGCGCTGCGTCCCGCCGGTGCCGGGCAGCACGCCCAGGTTGACCTCGGGCAGGCCGATCTTGCCCGCGTCCTTGCGAGCGATGCGGAGGTCGGCGGCCATGGCGATCTCCAGGCCTCCGCCCACGGTGTGGCCATTGAGCGCCGCGATCACCAGCTTGGGCGTGTGCTCCAGCCGCAACAGCATCTCGTTGGCGTGCAGGCAGAAGTAATACTTGAAGACGGGATCGACGCTGGAGAGCATCTTGATGTTGGCGCCCGCGGAGAAGAACTTCTCGCCCGCGCCGGTCAGGACGATGACGTACACGTCATTGTCCATGCGCGCTCTGAGGATGGCCTCGTCCAACTGGCGATTCATCTCGTAGGTGTAGGTGTTGGCCGGGGGATCGTTCATCTCGATGATGGCGATGCCGCCGTCGGTGCGGTAATTGACCAGCGTCTTGGTAGCCTCGGCCGCGGCCGGTTGCGTCGTGGTTGCCATGCTTGAACTCCTTTTCAATCTTCAATCAGTAATCAATGATGTGGGCTGGAGTGCCTTTCGGTCAAGCGCCGATGGATCAGCGGGCGTTGCGGTAGGCCCGGTCGAGCCGATCCAAGGCGTGCTTGAGGTCGGCGGTCGAATCCACCTCGAGCGACTGCCAGCCCGCCATTCCCTTCTCAGAAACCTTTGCACGCGGGTCGCGACGCAGCTTTGCCAGGACCTGCGGCGCCGCCCGGCGCAGCTTGAAGATGATGGAGTTGGCGGAGTTCATGGCACGCGTCCTGGGAAGGCCCGCGAAGATGTTCCGGCCGCGATAGAAGCTGACGAAGCCGAACATAGGCTTGGTGGTCACGCCCGGCCAGCTCCTGAGCTCCGCGCCCAGCAGCGCCGACCACTGCTTCATCTCCTCGGAAGGCCGGACGAATCGCGGGCGCGCGCGCATACGCCCGCGGGTAGCTTTCTTCTCTGTCCCGGTCCCAATCGCGCTCCGTTTCTCCGCTCGCTTCAATTCCGGATGCACTCCAGCAGGCGCTCGATCTCGGCCTTCACTTCCGCCGTGGGCGCGAGCAGCGGCAGGCGCGGCGGGCCGCCGTAGTAGCCGTTGAAGTCGAGGGCATGCTTGAGCCCGGGGACGCCCAGTTCGCCCACTACCCGCAGCGAGGCGCGGGCGATGCGCTCCTGCTTCTCCCGCGCCAGGTCCAGGTCGTTCTCCTTCCACGCGGTGTAGATCTCGAAGCAGGCGGTGGGGGCGCAGTCGGCAAACGCCAGGATGGCACCCACAGCGCCCGCCTCCAGCATGGAGTGCAGCAGGTGCGCCGAGCCCACCATCACCTGGAAGCCGACCTCCTTGGTGCGCGTCTTGAGCCCTGCTGGCGGCGCGGCGACGGCGACCGCTCCGAGCGCGCTGGCGGGGACTATATTGGCGCCTACGGCGGCAGGCGCTGCCCTCATGCGTCCGGTGACCGCCTCGAAGACCTCGGTGACGGCAACCGACCGCTGCACGTGGCGCGTGCCCGCGACCATGGCCTTCACCTTGTTGATGTCTCCGCCCGACTCCTTGATGCCGATGAGGTTGGGATGCTCGGCCAGGGCGATCACCACTTCTGCTGGGATGTCGTAGCCCGTGTTGGGCGGGAAGTTGTAGATGATGACCGGGAGCGGTGAGCGATCGGCGACGGTGCGGTAGAAGGCCAGCATGTTCTCCGGCTTCATCTGCGCCTTGTAGTAGTGGGGCGTGCGCACCATGGCCGCGTCGTAGCCGAGCGTGGCGGCGTATTCGGTGAGCCGCAGGGTCTCGACGGCCGATTCGCTCCCCGTACCCGCCACCAGCACCTTCTCCGGCGCCGCAGCCTCTCGGGCCGCGCGCAGCACCTCGCGCTGCTCGTCGTCGGAGAGCAGGATGGCCTCTCCGGTCGAGCCCAGTACTACCAGTCCCGCCACCGGCGTCTTCGAGTAGCGTTCGACGTTGGCTTCGAGTTTGCGGAAGTACACCTTGCCGTCCGGGTAGAACGGCGTGGTGAGGGGCGGGAAGATGCCGTGGAGCAACATGGTTTCTAGTTTCTCGTTCCTCGTTTCTCGTTGTCAGTATAGCTGGTAGGCGACACGTCCCTCACCCGTCCGATGGCTTTCGCTGCCGGCCGCATCCTGCCCCCGCTGGCTATTGTTTGGTAATCCTCTCGATGATCTCAGGATCGTCGGGCAGCAGGCCGGATTTGGGCAGGCGTGGCGTCAACTCGCGCAAGCTTGGTTGCAGAGCAAAGGCTTTGTGGAAGAGTGGCAGGGACTCCTCCACCCGTCTGATCTTCACCAGCGCCACGGCGTGCCAGTAAATCATCTCCGCCAGGCGGCTGCTGGGGATGCCCTCGGCCCCCGAGGCCAGCTGCTCGGCGGCGGAGTACTCGCGCAGCGCGCCTTCGTTGTCCTTGTGCTCCACCGCCAGGTCGCCGGCGTTCATGTGGTTGTAGGCGCGCTGCAGGGTCACCAGGCGGCGCAGCTCCTTGAGCGGCTCCGGGTTGTCGTCCACGCGCAAATCGAAGACGCGGTCCTCCCAGGGCTTGCCGCTGGATTTGGCTTTGACCACGATGAGCGCGGCGGACTGGCGTCCGCGGATGTCGCCGCCGACGGCCTGGGCGGCGTCGAGCGCCGCCAGCATGCGCTCGGCCAGGTCGCCCTTGGTTTCTTCGAAGGCCTTGGCCATCACCGGCCAGATCTTGTTGTTGGACATGAGATTGGCCTGGACGGAGAAACCCTCTCCCTCATCACGGCCAAGGTTGACTCGCGGGCCGACGACCGACTTCAGTCCGCACGTGTCGACAAGCAGGGGAGGCGCATTCGAAGCAGTAAGGTGCCTGCCGACACAGTGGCCCGCCGCTTCGATATCTCGGTCGCCGCTCCATGCAGCCACTCGACCTTCGTTGTCGAGCATCGCAACCTGCCGCACCTCACTGCTCTTGTCCTGGTGAAGAAGCTGCGAGAGCGTCGCTGGCGCGCTCTTCCCCGCCCGCATCAGGTCCAGCCCCAGCTTGCCGTAGCTGGGGTCCACGAACGACTGCGTGGCCACGGCGCCCACGCCGGCTTCGGCCCAGGGGACGATCTGGCCGACGGCGAACCAGTGCGACTGCACGGCCACGCCCATCTCTCCCGTCTGCGGATCGCGGGCGACAATGGAGAAGGTGGAAACGGGGCGGAGTGGATGCGGGGTCTGAGCGACTGCGGTCAGGAACGCCGACGCCAGAAACAGAAGGATGGCTGAAGCTCTCATGGCAGCACCTCGGGTGGAGATTCTAACCCCTTCCAATTGTCATCCCGACCGAGCCCGAGGGAGGTCGCCGTGGCGACCGGACTGAGGGCGAGCGGAGGGACCTGCTTTTTCGCTCCTTCGCACCGGGCAATTTTCCCTCAGGGGCTAAAGCCGGTTCTACCAGCTCGCTCCGGCACGGCTAAAGCCGTGCCCTGATACGAAACCGAGCAACGAACCTCTACCCTCCCGCCGGCTTCCAGATCTCCGCCAGGGCGCGGCGGAAGTTACCGCCCAGGATGAGTCCGATCTGGGCGTCGGTGTAGCCGCGGCGGATGAGCCCTTCGGTCAGGTCGAACATGCGTTTGGGGTGGTCGAGGCCGGCAATCTCGCCCTCGCCGCGAAAGGCGGGGCTGTTCTTGTAGCCGACCAGCATCCTGCGGCGCAGGACGGGGGGCAGCTTGTCGTAGCCGTCGAGGTCGATGTCGCTGCCCACGCCCACGTGCTCTACCCCCACCAGCTTGGCGACGTGGTCGAAGTGGTCGAGGACGTGCTCGATGGTGGTGGGCTCGGTGGCGCGCACGAACATGCGCACCCCGCTGATGCCCATGACGCCGCCGCCCGCGGCCATCTTGCGGATCTCGTCGTCCGACTTGCAGCGCGGGTGCGGGTTCAGGGCGCGGCAGTTGGCATGGGTGATGAACACGGGCACACGCGAGGCAGCAAAGGCGTCGAGCGTGGTGCGGTCGCTGCAGTGGGAGACGTCCGCGGCCATGCCCACGCGGTTCATGCGCTCGATCACCTCGCCGCCGAAGGGCGTCAGGCCGCAGTCGGCGCCCGCCTCATATCCGCAGCCGATGGCATTGCGCACGTTGTAGGTGAGCTGCGAGACGCGCTGGCCCTGGCGGTGGAATTCGTCCACGTCGGCGGCGGTGCGGAAGTGGTCGGAGTTCTGGAAGCCCAGCAGGATGCCAACCTTCCCGGCGCGCTTCACCTGCTCGAATTGCGAGGCGCGGTCGATGCGCACCAGCCACTGGGGATGGTGGGCGAGCAGGCGGTTCCAGGCGGTGAGGATCTTCTGCGCGTCCGAGTAGGCGTCGCGGCCGTATCCCCAGCCGATGTGGAAGACGGTGATGCCAGAGGAGCGGTAGCGCTCGAAGTCCGCGGCGGTGAAGCTCTCGGGATGGGAGAACCAGGTGGTGACGCGCGGCCCCACGCCGCCCAGGACGTCGAGGAAGGCGCCCAGCTTGAACTGGCTGAGCATATCAATGACCAGTGAGCGCTGGATCAGGCCGATGCAGCGAGCGGAGTAGGTAGTGGTGGAGCCGGCAAAAAGCTGGAAGCGTCCGCGCAGCACGGCGGGCGCGGCAAGAACGGCGGCGGCAGCACTCAAGGTCTTGAGCGCCTGGCGGCGGGTGATGCGGGAGCTCGAAACAACGGGAGAGGAATCAGGCACGGGGCAATTTTAACGAAACCTGCTGGAGAGCATAAATGAGCTGCCCGGCTTCGCGGTAGGTGAAGATGTTGCGGGCGGTGGCGAGGGCGCACAGGGTGAGGGCCCGGGCCAGGCGCTTGCGGGTGGTGAGGGGGAGTGGGCGGCGGATGCGGCGGCGTCCGGCTCCGAACAGATGGGCGAAGTGGAAGTAGCAGTGCGGTTTGCCGATGAGGCGCGGCAGGGGGCATCCGGCGGAGGTGCAGGCGGGATACCCTCCCCCCTCCCCTCCCCCTGGGCGGTCCTGTGGAATCAGTAATTTAGAACATACCAGCGGAAGGTTGGGGCCGGGGGGCGGCATGGTTTATCTCTATGCAATACTACTATGACACGCTATATCATATAAGGGACAGTTGTCAAGGGAAAAGAGAGGCGGGGCCTGGTGGGCGAGCAATCCCCGGGCGGCAACTAGCAGTAGACTTCAGGGCAGGCATGACACTGATCGGTTCGCAAGAACCCGCGTCGTCGGTTGAGGCGATCCTCAACGCGGCCGCAGGCAGCCTTGCCAGTAGCCAAGGGCGCGAGGACCTTTCCCGATTGCTCGAGGACACGATGCCCGGGATTCGCATCAGCTTTGCGGAGGGGAATCAGCTCCGGCCACTTGCGGAAGCCGCAAAGGCTCGACGGTGCAGAATGGTGATTGCCGGGGGCGGCGACGGCACCATCAATGCAATCGCATCCGAAGTAGCAGGCACCGGCATTGTCCTGGGAATCCTCCCGCTAGGAACCCGCAACCATTTTGCGAGAGACATGGGAGTAACGGACAAGCTGGAGGCCGCAGTCCACAATCTCAGACGTGGAGTGGTTCGGGAGGTGGACGCAGCAGAGGTGAACGGACGCATCTTTGTGAACAATTCAGGACTGGGTCTATATCCAGAACTTGTCCGGCAGCGCGACAGGCTGCAAAGGCGCGGGGTGTCAAAACGGATGGCGGCGCTGTGGGCCGCGATTCGAGCTTTGAGGCACTACAGGCTGCTGACCATTCGAGTGAGCGTGAGGGGCCAGGAGGTACTCCGCCATACTCCGCTGGTTTTTGTCGGTAACAATCAATACGAAATGGAAGGTCTGAAGGCAGGAACACGCGTGTGCCTGGATGCAGGGCAGTTGTGCCTGTACCTGCCGCATCCTACGAGCAGGCTCAAGCTGCTGGCGATGTCGATCAGTGCGTTGCTGGGCAAGCTCCACCGGAACGAGGATTTTGATGTGGTCCTGGCCAGCGAGCTACAGATAGGAACCAAGCGGCAGCGTGCGCTGGATGTAACCATCGACGGTGAAGTCACCAAGATGACGGGCCCACTGCATTACAAGATTCGCCCCAAGGCCCTGCGCGTGATGGTCCCGGCAGAGAAGCCCTAGCCATGCGTACGATTGTGCATCTCTCGGATCTGCACTTTGGACGGATCCATCCACCCACGGTTGAGCCCCTGATTCGCGCAGTGCGCCAAATCAAGCCGCACTTGGTGGCCATCTCCGGGGACCTGACGCAACGAGCCAAGGTTGAGCAATTCAAGGAGGCGCGGGCGTTCCTGGATGCGCTGCCGACGCCTCAGATCGTTGTTCCGGGAAACCACGATGTTTCCCTCTACAACCCGGTGATTCGTTTGACGCGACCGCTGGACCGGTTCCAACGCTACATTACGAGGGAGCTGGCGCCGGTGCATATCGACGAGGAAATGGCGGTGCTGGGAGTCAACACGACCCGCCGGCTGGTGAAGAAAGGAGGGCGGGTGAACCGGGAACAGATCGCGGGAATGTATGAACGCTTCTGCGAATTTGGCGACAAGAAAATCAAGATTGTGGTGACCCACCACCCTTTCGATCTGCCGAGAGGGTTTACCGAGGGTGACTTGGTGGGGCGGGCGCGTATGGCGATGAAACACTTCGCGAGCTGCGGGGTTGACGTTTTTCTCGCCGGACACCTGCACTTAAGCCATGCGGGCGACACCGCTCGTTATGAGATCGACGGCTATTCGGCGCTCGTGATTCAGGCTGGTACGGCGATTTCCAGCCGAGGAAGAGGAGAATTGAATTCGTTTAACGTGCTCCGCGCCACTCCTTCCAGCATCACCCTTGAGATTCTCACGTGGCAGCCAGAATGCGGAAACTTCGCCGTCTCCGAGACTCGAGACTTCCAGCGCTCACCTCGCGGGTGGATCCCCCGATAGCCTGCTTTCGGGTTGACGGCGGGCAATCTCCAAGGCGGTTACGCACGCTGACAGCCACAGCAGGCCGCCGGCATAGCCGCCAATCACGTCGCTGAAATAGTGCACGCCGAGGTAGAGACGGCTGAATCCAATGGCGAGGGCAAGCGCGGCCGCAACCGCTATGATGGCTACGCGCCACAGCCGTCGCCTTCCCCAGAAGACCACGAGCAAGTAGGCAAGCATCCCATAGGCGACCAGCGAAACCATGGCATGGCCGCTGGGAAAACTGAAGCTGTCGCTGTGCAGGAACGTAGCGGCCTGCGGAGGCCGTGGACGCTGAATGATGTGCTTCAGGACCGCGTCGAGAACGCCGGTCCCAGCCATGGCTGCCGTCCAGCCTGCCAGAAGAAGCCACTGTCGTCGTACCGCAAGCGCCAGCGCCACCAGAAGCGCAAGGGTTGTCAGCCAGAGGGGCGAACCCAGCCAACTGATTCCTGCAAATATCCTCAAGCCCCATGGGGAGACATGCTGATGGAGCCATTCGAGCAGCGTCCGGTCGAATTGCGTGAGCGGATCATGATGGATCACATCTTCCGTCACCCCACCGAACAACCACAGGGCCGCGATGCTGACGACGAGTCCAACGGTGAGATGGAGCCCAAGATATCCACCCGGCGCGAATCGGCGAGCGAGGAAGTCCGATGCGCGGGGATGGCGCTTACGAAAGCCCTGGAACCATCGCGTGTTCGCGATCCAAGCGAAGGTTTGGAATCTCCCCATTCGGCTCTCAGAGTCAGGCTGAACCCATACTAGCATCGCCTCCAGCGGCTCCTGAGTCCAAGCGCGGCCCGGCCTACAGCTAGAATCCGCTCCATGCGCCGTCTTCTGCTGCCGATCCTTCTTCTCGCCTTCTCTATCTCTGCCTCACCGGCCGGGAAACACCGTTATCTGTTCGTCTGGGCCGGCCATGGACGGCAAGACCTGGCCCCACGGCTTCCATGGCAACGCCTATCCGCACGGCGCGGTCTTTTCACGCTGAAAAGCAGGTCCCTCCGCTCGCCCTCAGTCCGGTCGCCACGGCGCCCTCCCTAGGGCTCGGTCGGGATGACAATTCTTTTTGGGGCGGCTAACGGCACGGCTGAAGCCGCGCCCTCTCGTTTTCGCTGCTCCCCCAACCTGCCGAGTCAGGGTAGGGTTCCCTCGCTGCGCTCGGGATGTAAAGAAAAGAAACCTACCGAGTGGAGCTGAGCCGCTCAGCATGCAGGCTTTGCAGGGCGCGGACGTTGACTTCGCCGCGCTGTAGGGCGGCGATGCCTTCGGCGGCGGCGCGCGCGGCCGAGAGCGTGGTAATGGTCGGGATGTGGTGCTGGATGGCGGCGCGGCGGATGGCCTTCTCGTCGAACCAAGGGTCGGCGCCGCGCGGCGTATTGATGATGAGCTGGATCTTGTCGCCCTTGATGAGGTCTACCACGTTGGGGCGACCTTCCTGGACCTTGTAGACGCGCTCGACCAGCAGCCCGGCGGCGCTGAGAACGTCGGCGGTGCCGTGGGTGGCGACCAGGCGGAAGCCGAACTCCACGAGTTTTTTCGCCACCTCGGCGACGTTGGGTTTGTCGCGGTCATTGACGCTGACGAAAGCGTTCCCTGAGACCGGCAGAGTCAGCCCGGCGGCGATCTGCGCCTTGGCGAAGGCTTCGCCGAAGGTTTCCGCGATGCCCATGACCTCGCCGGTGGACTTCATCTCCGGGCCGAGCACCGTATCCACGCCCGGGAACTTCGACCAGGGGAAGACCGGCGACTTCACGTAGTAGCCGCTGCCGACGGGCAGCTCGTTGGCGGGCGAGTCGCCCGCATCCACACAAGCTGGCAGGAATTCGCGCAGCTTGCGGCCGGTCATGAGGCGGGCGGCCAGCTTGGCCAGCGGGACGCCGGTGGCTTTGGAGACATAAGGCACGGTGCGCGAGGCGCGCGGGTTCACTTCGAGCACGAACACATTCTCGCGCTGGATGGCGAACTGGATGTTCATCAGTCCGATGACGTTCAAGGCACGAGCCAGGCGGAAGGTGTAGTCGCGCATGGTGGCCAGCGCGGCCGCGGGGATGTCCACGGCGGGGAGCACGCAGGAGGAGTCGCCGGAGTGGATGCCGGCCTCCTCGATGTGCTGCATGATGCCGGCGATGACTACGTCCGAGCCATCAGAGAGCGCGTCCACGTCCACCTCGACCGCGTCCTCGAGGAAGTGGTCGATGAGCACGGGGCGCTGCTGCGAGTACTCGACCGCCTCCTTCATGTAGTGGATGACGGATTCGTCGTCGTAGGCGATGACCATGGCACGCCCGCCCAGTACGTACGAAGGCCGCACCAGCACGGGATAGGACACGCGGTTGGCGGCGGCCACGGCCTCCTCGACGCTGGCGGCCGTCCCCCCCGGCGGCTGCGGGATCTTGAGCTCATCCAGCAACTTGCCGAAGCGCTTGCGGTCTTCCGCCAGGTCGATGGATTCGGGCGAGGTCCCGATGATGGGCACGCCAGCGGCCTTGAGCGGCAGGGCGAGGTTGAGCGGCGTCTGTCCGCCGAACTGGACGATCACGCCGATGGGCGCGCCGCCCTTGGCCTCGTGCTCGTACACGGCGAGCACGTCCTCGAAGGTCAGCGGCTCGAAGTAGAGGCGGTCGCTGGTGTCGTAGTCGGTGGAGACGGTCTCCGGGTTGCAGTTGACGATGATGGTCTCGAAGCCGTCCTCGCGCAGGGCGAAGGAGGCGTGGCAGCAGCAGTAGTCGAACTCGATTCCCTGTCCGATGCGGTTGGGCCCGCTGCCCAGGATGATGACCTTCTTTTTGTCGGTGGGCGGAGCTTCGTCCTCCTCCTCGTAGGTGGAGTAGAGGTAGGGGGTGTAGCTCTCGAACTCGGCGGCGCAGGTGTCCACCAGCTTGTAGACGGGCGCGATGCCGTGCTTCTTGCGCAGGTGGCGGATCTTCTCGGTGGCGCCCTTGCCGTCGGCGACGCGGAAGGCTTCGGCCAGGCGCGAGTCCGAGATGCCCATGCGCTTGGCCTCGCGCACCACCTCGGCGGGGACGGAGTCCAGCGGATGGCGCTCCACTTCCATCAACATGTCCGTGGCCTCTTTGAGCTGGTAGAGGAACCAGGGATCGATGGAGGTCATCTGCGCCAGCTCCTTGACGGTGTGGCCCTGGCGCAGCGCGTAGCGCAGGTAGCTCATGCGCTCGGGATGCGGCGTCACCAGGCGCTGGGTGAGGATGCGGGGCTCGATCTTCTCCGAGCGCAGCGACTTGCCGGTTTCGAGCGAGCGGATGCCTTTCATCAGCGCTTCTTTGAAGGTGCGGCCGATGGCCATCACCTCGCCGACGGATTTCATCTGCGGGCCCAGGGTCTCGTCCGCGCCGGGGAACTTTTCGAACTGCCACTTGGGGATCTTCACCACCACGTAGTCGAGGCTGGGCTCAAAGCAGGCGGGCGTCTTGCGGGTGATGTCGTTGGGGATCTCGTCCAGGGTGTAGCCCACGGCCAGTCGCGCGGCGATCTTGGCGATGGGGAATCCCGTGGCCTTCGAGGCCAGGGCGGAGGAGCGCGAGACGCGCGGGTTCATCTCGATCACCACCATGCGCCCGGTGAGGGGATGCACGGCGAACTGGATGTTCGAGCCTCCGGTCTCCACTCCCACCTCACGGATGACGGCGATGGCGGCGTCGCGCATGGCCTGGTACTCGCGGTCGGTGAGGGTCTGCGCCGGGGCCACGGTGATGGAGTCGCCGGTGTGCACGCCCATGGGATCGAAGTTTTCGATGGAGCAGATGACGATGACGTTGTCGGCGAGATCGCGCATCACCTCCAGCTCGTATTCCTTCCACCCCAGCACGCTCTCCTCGATCAGAACCTCGTGCACCGGGGAGAGATCGAGGCCGCGGGCCAGGATATCCACCAGCTCTTCGCGGTTGTAGGCCAGGCCGCCGCCCGTTCCGCCCAGCGTGAACGACGGCCGGATGATGACCGGAAAGCCGATCTTGCCGCTGAATTCGAGGCCGTCCTTCAGATTGTTGACCAGGGCGGATTTGGGGACGTCGAGGCCGATCTTGGCGACGGCGTCCTTGAACAGCAGGCGGTCTTCCGCCTTCTTGATGGCTTCGAGCTTGGCCCCGATCAGTTCGACGTTGTACTTCTCCAGCACGCCGCCGTCGGCCAGCTCGACTGCAAGGTTGAGGGCCGTCTGCCCGCCGACCGTGGGGAGCAGCGCGAAGCCGCGCCCGCCGCACAGATCCGACTCGATGCGGATGATTTCCTCGAGATACTCGCGCGTGAGCGGCTCGATGTAGGTGCGGTCGGCCGTCTCCGGATCGGTCATGATGGTGGCGGGGTTGGAGTTCACCAGCACCACCTCGTAGCCCTCGGCCTTGAGCGCCTTACAGGCCTGCGTGCCGGAGTAGTCAAACTCCGCCGACTGCCCGATGACGATCGGTCCGGAGCCGATGATCAGGACCTTCGAGATGTCAGTGCGCTTCGGCATGGTCTTTCGGTACCGCCGCCCCGCTTTCCTCCCCCTCCCCCTGCTCGGGTCATCCAGAGCGCAGCGAGGGACCTGCTTTTCCCCCTCTTCGCCGGGTCATCCCGAGCGTAGCGAGGGACCTGCTTTCCTCAACCCAAAGAACGTTGGCACATCGTCGTACCAGTGTTCCGCCAAATCCACCCAGGTCGGGTTCTCGCTCTTAATCAGCGCCACCTTCTTGCTGCGCCGCCAGCCTTTGATCTCCTTCTCCCGGTCGATCGCGCTCCAAACGTTCGGATATTTCTCGTAGTGCACCAGCCAGTGCATCCGGTACCTGCTGCTGAAGCCGGGCACCAGGTCCTGCTTGTGCTCAAAGGCCCTCTTGTGTAAGTCGCCGGTCATCCCCGTGTAAAGCCGACGCAACTTGCTGGCCATGGTGTACACCGAGTAGCTTCGCTCCCCTCTCACATCAGGTCCCTCGCTTCGCTCGGGATGACCCCTGCTAAGGGTGTCGCATGACCCGGCGGAAGCCGTGCTCTTTCAAGGCATTACTGTCAATCCACAATGATGAACTGATCTATGGTCGCCGTTCCATCACTCTTGGCTCGGATGATTGTCGTGGGTTCTTCACAGCTCTTTGTCACGTACTTCTTCTTTCCCATCTGGAGAGGGACGATGAGTTTCATCTTCTTGGCCTCGAAGGCAAAAAAGTAATACCCCGGCTCAAGTTCCTTCCCGATCAGAAAATACCCGAATCGCTTGGTTCGGCCTTCGTATACCAGCGCAGCGGCGTCGCAACAAACAGATTCCTTGCCCACAACGCGGTAGATGGCGAAGGACCTATTGGAAACATCCTTCCCATCCAGCCTTACTTGGCTGCAGGAAAGACCGAAAATCTTGTTCCAGTTCTGCTCGGGTGCGGCCCCGAGCATCGAGCTGCTCAGTATCATTGTCAGCAAGAGCATTCTCACCGTTTGCACTCCTCCATCATCTTCACGAACTCCCTGAACAGGTAGTGCGAGTCGTGCGGGCCGGGGGAGGCCTCGGGGTGGTACTGCACCGAGAACAGCGGCAGGTTGCGGTGGCGGAGGCCTTCGAGCGTTTGGTCGTTCAGATCCATGTGCGTCAGCTCGACCTCGCTCATGGGCAGCGACTCGGCGTCCACGGCGAAGTTGTGGTTGTGGGCGGTGATCTCTACCTTCCTGGTCATTAGGTTCTTCACTGGATGGTTGCCGCCGTGGTGGCCGAACTTGAGCTTGTAGGTCTTGCCGCCCAGGGCCAGGCCGATGAGCTGGTGTCCCAGGCAGATGCCGAAGATAGGTTTGCGGCCCATCAGGCGGCGGATGTTTTCCTGAGCATACGTGCAGGGCTCCGGATCGCCGGGGCCGTTCGACAGGAAGATGCCGTCGGGGTTGAGGGTCAGCACGTCCTCGGCGCGGGTCTCGGCGGGGACCACGGTCACGCGGCAGCCCTCGCTGGTGAGCTTCCTGAGGATGTTGTGCTTGATGCCGTAGTCGTAGGCCACCACATGGAAGCGCGCCGGCTGGTCTTTGACGCCCACGACTTCGGTAGGCTCATGCGAGCGCTCGCCCACCTCCCAGACGTAGCGCTGCTTGGTGCTGACCACCTTGGCCAGATCCTGCCCGTCCATCTTGGGGATGGAGCACGCCTTGGCGATGAGGGTCTCCACGTCGGTCTCGAGCGAGGAGATGACGCCGCGCTTGCAGCCGTGGGTGCGCAGATGGCGCACCAGGGCGCGGGAGTCGATCTCCGCGATGACCGGGATCTTGAACTTCTCCAGATACTCGTCGGCCACCTGCTGCGAGCGCCAGTTGGAGCTGACCTTGGAGAACTCGCGCACCACCAGGCCCTCGATGTAGGGGCGCGTGGACTCGTTGTCTTCGGGGTTGGTGCCGTAGTTGCCGATCTGGGGATTGGTGAGGACGACGATCTGCCCGGCGTAGGAAGGGTCGGTGAAAATCTCCTGGTAGCCGGTGATGGAGGTATTAAAAACTACTTCCCCGTAACATTCCGCCTTGGCTCCGTAGCCTTTGCCGCGGAAGACTCGCCCATCTTCCAGGGCCAGGATCGCCTGCATTCGATCTCCGGGGAGTGGATTTTACGAATTCTAGCAGAGATGTGGAGATTTGGGAAATTTCCGACTGACGATTGGCCATTGTCGAATTGAAATCCCAGGAGCGAGCACTTTCGCCAAGCAGCCATTTGCAAATCGGCAATCGCAAATCGTCAATCGTCAATTACCGCAGGACGCCGATCTTTTCCACCGGCCAGTAGATGAAGACGGCCTTGCCGTAGATGTACTTCTGCTCGACCGGGCCGAACTCGCGGCTGTCGTTGGACATGTTGCGGTGGTCGCCGAGCACGAAATACGAACCGGAAGGGACGACGGTCTCGGGATAGGAGCCGGGATCAGAGTAGCCGGGCGGGACGTATTCTTCCGGTTGTACTTCGCCGTTCACAAGAACGCGGCCGTTTACGATCTGCACGCGGTCGCCGGCCACGCCGACGACGCGCTTGATGTAGCTCTTCGAAGGATCGCGGGGATAGTGGAAGACTACGATGTCGCCGCGCTGGATGGGTTCCCAGTTATAGACGAACTTGTTGATGAAGATGCGCTCCTGGTCCTCGAGTCCGGGCGCCATGCTGGTGCCCTCGACCTTCACCGGCTGATAAAGAAACAGGATGATGAAGGAGGCGAGGCCCAGAGCAATCACCAAGTCGCGGGCCCAGGCGCGCAGGTGCGAGCGCAGGCCGGAAGCGGCGGGAGGAGCGAGCGGGGCCGGAGCTTCGGCGGACATGGCACGTCTAGTGATTTTAGACGATTTCCGGGGCGAAGCGGATGCCCGGGAGGGCAGAAAAAGCATCCAATCCGTTACAATGCTGACTCGGCTGCGGGAGGCGAACCAATGAAGCGTTTTCTCACTCTGACCTTTCTCACGCTGATGGCCATCGGCTCCGCGGCCCAGTTCGGCGGATACGACATCCCCGCCTACCATCCGGCGCCGCCCAAGAAAGGCGATCCGCTTCCCCCCATCCTTTCGGGGATGGACCTGGTGGGGCCGTCGTTCAAGTATCCCTTCCAGGCGAAGGCCTACCAGCTCGCGGCCAAAGTTCCTGCAATGCTTTATCAGCAACCCTGCTATTGCCACTGCGACCGCAGCGTGGGACACACCAGCCTGCATAGCTGCTTCGAATCGGTGCACGGCGCGCACTGCTCCGCGTGTATGAAAGAAGCCTTCTACACCTACCAGATGCACAAGAAGGGCCGGAGCGCGATGCAGATCCGCGAAGGCATCGTGCGCGGGGAGTGGGAAAAGATCGATCTGGAAAAGGCCGCATCCATCAACTGACCCGGCGCACCGTTCTTTGTGCAGTTGACGCGCCCCGAATGGGCGCGTATAACAGCCGCTTGCTCGGCGGATGACGCGTCAGCTGTTTTTTCGGCGCCCATTCGCTTTTCCACAGAAGCTCAGGATGCCCGCGGCCTAGGGGCCGGGGCAGGATGCCCAGGGATGCCCAAAAAAGCCACAGGAAAAGTTCAGCGTTCCCCTGCCAAGGGCAAGAGAATAAAGATCTTGGCGAAGCGGGGTTCGGGGATGGACCGGCCGGCAGAAGCGTCGGCGCGCAAGCCTTTGCTGCCCAACGTCCCGCGCGTTGCACAGGCTGTGCAAAACTACGAGGCCGGTCTGAGGGCCATGCAGGCGCACAAGTTCGAGCGCGCCCAGGGCCTGCTGGAGAAGGTGGTAGCGGGTCCGAGCCGGGAGCTGGCCGACCGGGCCACCGTCCACTTGCACAACTGCGAGCAGCACCTGGCGCGCACCGCCACCGCCTTCAAGACGTCCGCCGAGCACTACGACTACGCGGTTTCGCTGATGAACGCGGGCGACCACGACGGCGCGCGGGCGCATCTGGAGAAGATCCACAAGCAGGCGCCCGACGCCGACTACGCTCTCTACGGCCTGGCCGTGCTGGAGTGCTTGACGGGCCGGGTGGAGGAATCGCTGCGGCGTCTGGACCAGGCCATCCGCCTGAACCCCGCCAACCGCTACCAGGCGCGCAATGACTCCGACTTCCAGAACCTGGGCGACGACCCGCGCTTCACCGAGCTGCTGTACCCGGAACCCGGGGAGGCGGCTGCAGCGCCGGCTCCCGTCTCGGGAGAGAAAAGCACACGGACTCCTTCGCGTTCGGGTTCCCGCCGAAAACAGCGGTAGAATCATCCTGGCATGACCTTGCACCCGCGCTCGAATCCGGCGTATCGCCGTTTCACCGACCGCCGTGGACAGGCGCTGAGGGTGGTCGCCTTGGGCGGCGGCTCCGGCCTTTCCACGCTGCTCAAGGGGCTGAAGAGATTCGTGCTGACCCCGGGCGAGGCTCCCGGCGCGCTCCCGGCAATCCTGGAGCTGACGGCGGTGGTGACGGTGACCGACGACGGCGGCTCGAGCGGGCGCCTGCGCAAGGAGTTCCACATCCTGCCCCCCGACGACATCCGCAACTGCCTGGTGGCCATGTCGGAAGACGAGAGCCTGCTGGGACCGCTCTTCCAGCACCACTTCCGGACGGGCGCCGGGTTGAAAGGACACAGCTTTGGGAACCTGTTCGTCACCGCGGTCACCGGAATCACCGGCGACTTCGCGGAAGCGGTGAAGTTCGCCGCCACCATCCTGGCCACGCGCGGCAACATCTTCCCTTCCACTCTGGCCAACGTGCAATTGGAAGCGCGGATGCACGATGGCTCGCGGGTGCGGGGCGAAACCAGGATCACCGCCAGCCCCAAGCGCATCGCACAGGTGCGGCTGGTTCCGGGGCGGGGGGCGTCCCGGCGGGCCGACCTGATCACCATCGGTCCGGGCTCGCTGTTTACCAGCCTCATTCCCAACCTGCTGGTGCGGCCGCTGGCGCGCGCCCTGGCCGCTTCCCCCGCGCTCAAGGTGTTCGTGTGCAACCTGATGACCCAGACCAACGAGAGCCTGGGGATGACCGCCGCCGACCATGTGCGCGCCATCTACCGGCATGGAGGCGCTCCCATCTTTGATGTAGCGCTGGTCAACCGCATCCCGGTGACGGCGCGGCTCAAGGCCAAGTACGCCAAGCAGGGCACAGAACCGATCCTCCCGGACGCGAAGGAGCTGGAGAAGCTGGGGGTGCAGGTGGTGGCCGGCGACTTTCTGAAGGAGGAAAACGGTGTGGCGCGGCACGCCAGCGACGCGGTGGCCCGCGCGCTGATGGAGCTGGGGACCAGCGTCGGCCAGAGAGACCCGCAGCCGGCAGCGACCGCGCCGGCTCTGGCCGCTGCCGGCTCTGAGGCCCGGAGGATCCACTGATGCGCCGTCCTGGAAAAGCCGCAGCGGCGGGCGCGGGCGCGCCCCGCCGAAAGGCGCGCCGGAAAGCCTCCGCAAGCCATACCGCCATCGCCATCCTGGCGGCGGGCAAGGGCACGCGGCTCAAGTCCCGGCACCCGAAGGTGCTGCACCAGTTGGCGGGAAAGGCGCTGCTGGAGCACGTGATCGCGGCGGCGCGGCGGGTGGCCCGGCCGCGCGACATCTACGCCATCATCGGGCATGAGGCGGAGCGGGTGCGAGAAGGCGTCGCCCGCACCGGGGTGCGCTTCGTCCTGCAAGCGCGGCAGCGCGGCACCGGACACGCGCTGCTGGTCGCCCGGCCGGCGCTCGAACGCTACCGAGACGTGCTGGTGCTATCGGGCGACGTACCGCTGATCCGCCCGGAAACCCTGGAACGGCTGCTCGCCTTCCACCGGGAGCAGAAGGCCGCCATGACCATGCTGACGGCCGAGCTTGCCGACCCCACCGGCTACGGGAGGGTCCTGCGCCGGCGCGGGGACGAGGTAGCGGCCATCGTGGAGCAGAAGTCGCTGCGCCCGGAGCAGGCCGGGATCCGCGAAATCAATGCTGGGATCTACGTTTTCGCCACCAAGCCGCTGTTCGCGCAGTTGGGGAAGCTGACCACGGAGAACGCACACCGCGAGTACTACCTCACCGACATCGCCGCCCTGCTGCGCGCGGCCAAGGAAAAGGTAGTGGCGTTGAAGTCGGAAGTGCCGGAAGATATTCTGGGAATCAACACGCGGGCCGAGCTAGCCACTCTGGACGCCAAACTTCGCCGAGCCAAGTGCGAAGAGCTGATGGCCGCCGGGGTCACCATCCTGCGTCCCGAGACCTGCATGATCGACGCCCAGGTGCGCATCGGGCGGGACACGGTGATCGAGCCCTTCGTGCAGATCCTGGGCAAGAGCCGCGTCGGCTCCGACTGCCGCATCCGCTCCTATAGCGTCCTCAGCGATACCGAGATCGGCGACCGCGTGCTGGTGCGGCCGGGCTGCATCGTGGACGGCGCGCGTATCGGCGCGGGAGCGGTCCTCGGGCCCTATGCCCACCTGCGCCCGGGGAGCGACATCGGCGAGGAAGTGCACATCGGCAACTTCGTCGAGACCAAGATGACGCGCGTGGGCAAGGGCTCCAAGGCCAGCCACCTCAGCTATCTGGGCGACGCGCGCATCGGAGCGGGCGTGAACATCGGCGCCGGCACCATCACCTGCAACTACGACGGCCGCCAGAAGCACCCCACCATCATCGAGGATGGCGCCTTCATCGGCAGCGACTCCACGCTGGTGGCGCCGTTGCGCATCGGCAAGCGCGCCTACGTGGGCGCGGGCTCCTCCATCACCGAGGACGTGCCCGCCGAGGCCCTGGCCATCGCCCGCGGCCGCCAGGTGAACAAGGCCGGCTGGGTGCGCAAGCGTCGCCAGGCCGAGGTCCAGACCAGCAAACGCCGCTAGCCAAGAAACAGCCTGCCGTACTCCAGAACATCCACAAGAGAGGTGTGGGCGCCTTTGAGGTCCTGCGACCTCCCCGGCACCCACGTTTCGAGGCAATTAGGGTTTGGTCATTAAGACGATATGAGAGCGGAAAAGGTCCCCTAAAAATTTCAATATGGGAATGGTTTCAGGCGGCGGAGCATCCAAATGACGAGGGCCGCCATCAGTGTGTAGAATTGTCTTTTGGGTGAAAGGGCGCCCGGTTCCCCATGGCTGGCGAGCACATCCTGGTAGTTGACGACGAAGAATCCATCCGCGAGATCGTCTGCTCCATGCTGGAAGCCAGTGGGTACCAGTGCGTACAGGTTCCCTCGGGGGTCCAGGCCTTGCACCTGCTGGAATCGGGAGCAGAGTTCGACTTGATGCTCTCCGACCTGATGATGGCCGAGCTGGACGGCATTGCCCTGCTGGAACGCACCAAGGAACAGTACCCGGACATGCCGGTGATCATGGTGACCGCGGTGCACGACATCTCGGTCGCCCTGGCGGCCATCCGCAACGGCGCCTATGACTTCCTGCTGAAGCCCTTCGAGCGCGAGCAATTGTTGAACACGGTGCGCCGGGCCATGGAGAACCGGCGGCTGAAGCTGGAGAACCGGGCCTACCAATCGAACCTGGAGTCGCTGGTGACGGCCCGTACCGACCAGTTGCGCCAAACCATGACTCACCTGGAGCGCTCCTACGACATCACCCTGGAGGCACTGGGAGACGCGCTCGACCTGAAGGACTCGGAGACCGAGGGCCATTCCAAGCGGGTGACGGCCTTCACCATCGCCATGGCGCGCGCCATGGGCGTTTCCAACGATGACATCCGCGTCATCGCCCGCGGCGCCTTCCTGCACGACATCGGGAAGATGGCCATTCCGGACTCCATCCTACGCAAGCCCGGGCCCCTGACTCCGGATGAAACCGCCATCATGCGGGAGCACGCCTATCGCGGCTACCAGATGCTGCGCAAGATCCCCTTCCTGGCTGAGGCCTCAGAAATCGTTTACTCCCACCAGGAGAAGTTCGATGGGACCGGCTATCCCCGAGGTTTGAAAGGGGAGGAGATCCCTGTGGGGTCGCGCATGTTCGCTATCGCCGATACCCTGGACGCGATCACCTCCGACCGCCCCTATCGCGCCGCACAGCCCTTCTCGGCCGCCAAGGCGGAGATCGTGAAGTGGGCGGGCACGCAGTTTGACCCCGAGATCGTGAAGGTGTTCGCCGCCATGCCGGAGAACATCTGGCAGGACCTGCGCAAGCAGATCAACTCCCAGGTTTACCAGTTCTCGGAAACGCACGCGACCGCCCGGGCGGTCCGGGTATAGGGGCGCCTCCTCGCCCGCTTCGTCTTCCTCTGCAGGTCTTGCGGGAAGGAAACTTCAGGAAATCAGCGGACCGTGTCCAGGGTGTCGGACAGACGCTCCAGCGCCTCCTGCAGGCGCTCCATCTCGCGTTGGGCGGCGTCATTCCACCCGCGGAAAGGCTCCGGGGCGCCCTCCAGGCGACCGAGGACGCGGCGCACCGATTCGCGGCCGCGCTCACTCAGGACCAGCGCTGCCACGCCAGCCACTCCCAACACCGTCAGAGGTAGGTACCACTTCTGCATTGTTACCGTTCCTCGCACATGACATTGGACGCCGATGCTGTCCATAACGTTGCAGCAGAGCGCGGGGAATTCCAAGTACCTGCGCGTATTCCTCCCGCTTGCGCGGAGTCAGGAACTTCCGCGGGGGCTGGGGCTCCTAGGAGAAAATCCGGCCGAGGATTCCCTTTTTGGGCGGGCGGAGACCGAGCGCGGACAGCAGGTGGCGGACCTCGTCGTCGGGGAGGGGCTGGACATCGCGCAGGTAGCGGATCATCTCCTGGAAGGCGGTGTAGCGGTCGAGGCAGAAGAGGCAGGGACGGATGTGCTCCTCGGCCAGTTCGCGCTCGCGCCAGGTGAGCTGGCCGCTGACCAGGTTGTTGAAGGTCTTAAGCGGCAGGCAGTCCTCGGTGCGGGCCTTCTCCGCCGCCTCCATCAAGGAGCGGGCAGCGAGGGCGCGGGCGTCGGGCGCAGGAGGCAGCACGCCGGCCAGAAGATCGCTCGCCACCCCGGCGAGCGCACTGGCGGTGGCCTTGGCACTGGCCAGGATAGCCGCGATCTGCGGAGCTTCGTATCCCCGCATGCGGAGCCACAGGATCTCCCGGTCCATCAGGGTGAGCTTGGCGACGGCTGCCTGAAGTTGCTCCAGCGGTGCCTGTGGAAGCGGCAGCCGGGCGGCTTCCCTGCCGTAGGCGAAGACCAGCTCGCGGAAGGCCATTGCGAAATCGCGCTCGTTGGAAAACGTGAGGCCGCGGAACCAGGCGGCGTCGGCCGCGTGCGCCCGCTGGAAGACCGCCGCCAGGTGCTGGCCCGCTTCCGGGGCAAGGGTGGGAAAGTAGCGCGCCAGGAGCTGGGCGGCGATCCAGCCGTGGCCGCGCAGGAATTGCTCCCACCCGAGCGGCGCGCTGCGCGTGCAGTCCTCCACCATGACGAAGACGGTGCGAATGGCCATTGCAGTTCACGGAAAGATTCCCGCGTCCAGGATTTTAGCAGGCGAGACGCGGGCCGGATCAGTGGGTGTCAGGGGGTGGAGTCAGCACTGGGCGCTCCAACCGGTGGTTCTTGTCCATGGGAATCAGCTCGCGCGCCGGACGGCTGAGCTGGACTTCTTCCAGCGTCAGGGGCCGCTCAAGCACCATCTCCACTCCTGTGCCCGCCTCCAGCCGGACTTCGTTCCCCTTGCTGAGCATGGCGATGATCAGTCCGGTGGCGCCGCCGATCCCGGCGCCGATGCCCGCACCTTTGCCTCCGTTGCGCAGGCCGCCGATCAGCGTCCCGGTGACGGTGGTGCTGGCCGCGGTCGCGATGTCCTTGCCCTTCTGACTGTCGGCCTGGATGGTGCCTTCCTTGTCCTTCACCTTCTGACTCTCAGCGCCAGGGACGTTGTCGAGCGCTCCGGGAAAAGAGACCATGTATCCGTTGGGAAAGATCATGGTGGTGAAGTGAACCAGCAACTCCGCGCGCCCCTTGATGCGACCCGGGCGCTTCACCGCCGCTACCACGCCCTGCACGTAGGTCCCGGGAGGAATCACCATGCGGTTGTTCTGCACCACGGGGAAGGTGCTTTCGAGGTAAAGGTTGTCGCCCACCTGCGCATTCTTGGTGGAGACGGCGTGCTTGAGCACCAGAGGGACCTTGGTGCCGGCGGGAACCACGATGGTCGCCGGGGCAGCCTCCTCCGCCTCCGGCACCGTGGCAGCTTTGGCCGGCGCAGCGTCCTTGGATGAGGACTGCTCCTGGGTCGCGGGACTCGTCGCCTCCTGCGCGACCGCAAACGAAATGGCGAGCAATACCAGCAGCAACAGACGCAGCGGCTTCATAGCACACCCTTCAGGTTCACCTTATTATGGACCTCCCCGGGCGGGAGAGGTGAGGCTCCGCCCCGTCATCGGTACAAGAGAAAGCGCTTGCGCAGGCGCTTGAACCTCTTGAGGCTTCCCTGCCAGGAGCGGGAGATGCGGCGCGGGTCATCCCCTCTCTGGATGGCCTCGAAGACGCTCTGGTTGCCCAGCAGCAGCATCATGCGCTCCATATTGTGTTCGCGGGGATAAAGCTCCTCGAGCGCGGCGGCCAGCTCCACACCAAGCTCGGGCGAGTCCAGGGCGTTGCGGTCGGTGACCTCGATGCGGATGCCCTTGCAGTCCTGGTTGGCGTAGACGCTGGAGCGCGGTGTGAACTCGGCCGGCGTGAAGCGGACACCGGGGATGCGGCGGTGGTTCAGGTAGTCGGCAAACTCTTGCTCGCGTATCCAGGGGGCGCCCACCAGTTCGAAGGGCGTGTCCGTGCCGCGGCCCACCGAGACGTTGTCGAACTCGATCAGCGCCGCGCCGGGGTAGAGCGTAGCCGCGGTCAGGCTGCGCATGGCGGTCGAGGGGTTCACCCAGGCCAGGCCGGTCTGGTCATACCAGTCGGCGCGACGCCAGCCCTCCATGGCAACCACGCGCAGGCGGGCGTGGATCTTGCGCTCCGCGTTGAAGAGCAGCGCCAGTTCGCCTAGCGTCATGCCGTGGCGTGTGGGCAGCGGATGGTAAAAGATGAAACTTTCTCGCCCTTCATCGGAGATCGGTCCCTCGACGGCGGAGCCGCCGATGGGATTGGGTCGGTCAAGCACGATAACCTCGATTCCCGCCTGCGCCGCCGCCTCCAGAAAATATCCCACCGTGGTCTTGTAGGTGTAGAAGTGCGCGCCCACATCCTGCAGGTCGATGACCACGGCGTCGAGCGTCTTCAGGACCTCGAGCGGCGGGCGGCGCTTGGCGTCCGTGCCGCCATAAACGCCGTACACCGGGACGCCCGTAGCCGCGTCGCGCTCTTCGGTGATCTCGGTGGTGTCCAGCTTGCCGGCCAGCCCGTGCTCGGGGCTAAAGATTGCAGCTAGTTTCACTCCCGGCATGGCGGCCAGCACGTCAATGGTGCGGCGGCCCTGGGAGTCCACGCCGCTCTGGTTGGTAAGTACGCCGATGCGTTTCGGGTGGCTCGGGTCGCCGCCCAGGCCGGTGGATTCCAGAACGTCGATCCCGGTCCGCACCTTGCGGGAGGAAGGGGCCTGGCCGTCTGCGCCAGGGGAAAGGAGAAGGACGGTCAGAAACAGCGCGGCCACGGGGATTGCGAGGCGCGGATTAGGCTGGGCGCTCAATTGGTGGTCGAAAGGCGAGTGTGTTATAAACGCCCGACGAAATCAAGCTGAGCGCATCCGCGCGACAGCGACTCCGGCCGAGGCAGTCCCTCTCTGAAAAGCGCGACCGAGACCCGCACCCCCTTCCCCGCCCCGGATTTCGGCGAACAGGAGCAACGCTTCTCCCGGGCGTTTGGCATCCTGCGCCAGGCCATCGCCGAGCGCACCTTTCCCGGAGCGTCCGCCGCCGTCACGCATCGCGGGAAGATCGTCGCCCTCTCCGGCTTCGGCCGCCTTACCTATGATGCCGCCTCGCCCGCAGTCGCATCCGAAACCGTCTTCGATCTAGCCTCGCTCACCAAGGTTCTGGCCACCACCACCATGGCCATGCTGCTCTTTGAGCGGGGCGTGCTGGAGCTGGAGGCGCCGGTGGCCGGAATCCTGCCCGAGTTCCGCCATGGCGAAGACTGCCGGCGCGCCCAGGTGACGCTGCGCATGCTGCTGGCGCATAGCTCGGGCCTGCCGAGGTACTTGCGCCTGTACCAATCGGCGAAAGGACGGGAGGCGATGGTGGCGGCAGCCTGCGCCGCTCCGCTCGCGGCTGACCCGGGCGCGCGCGCCGAGTACAGTGACATCGGATTCATCGTTCTGGGCGAAGCGCTGGCGCGGCTGGCCGACGAGCCGCTCGATCGCTTCTGCCAGCGCGAGGTCTTGGGGGCGCTGGGCATGAGTACCACCGGCTTCCGCCCACCGGCTGAGTTGAAGGAGTGCATCCCCCCGACGGTGGACGACCACGACTTCCGCAAGCGCGCGGTCCAGGGAGAGGTCCACGACGAGAATGCTTCCGCCATGGACGGCGTGGCCGGACACGCCGGACTCTTCGGCGCCGCCCGCGACCTGGCCACCTTCGCGCACGTGATGCTCGAAGGCGGCCGCCCCATCCTGCGGGCGGAGACGATTTCGCTCTTCACCCGCCGCGAGACTTCTCCGCCGGGAACCTCGCGGGCGCTGGGCTGGGATACGCCCTCTTCGCCGTCGCAATCGGGAAAGCACTTTTCTCCGCGGTCGTATGGACATCTGGGCTACACGGGAACCTCGCTGTGGATCGATCCCGAGCGCGGGCTCTCGGTCACGCTGCTGACCAACCGCACTTGGCCCGACCGAAGCTCGGAGAAGGTCAAGGAAGTGCGCCCCCTATTCCACGACGCGATCGTGGAGGCCCTCTCGTGAAACCGGGAGAAGACCTGGACAAGCTGGGGACGGAGCGCCCGAATCCCGCTGCGACCGAACTCGACACCCGCTCGACGCTCGAGATCGCGCGCATCATCAACGCCGAGGACGCGCGCGTCGCGCCAGCGGTGGAGCGCGCTCTGCCGCAGATCGCTCAGGCCATTGACGCCATCGCGGCGGCGCTCGGCCGCGGCGGCCGCCTCATCTATGTTGGCGCAGGGACCAGCGGGCGCATCGCGGCGCTCGACGCCTCCGAGTGCCCGCCCACCTTCAACACCGATCCGCGCATGGTGCAGTACGTCATCGCCGGCGGCAGCCGGGCG
>DASYVL010000053.1 GCA_035937135.1 Terriglobales bacterium | reverse complement strand
GGAACGATCTCCGGAGCGCGGCCGGAGCGCTGCTCCAGTGCTTCCCCATCAGCCACAACGCCAGCGGAACGCAGGCCGCCGCCAGGAACCACCCGTCGTAGCGCGTAAGCACTGCTGCGGAGAGCGCGATGGCGGCGCGCTCGAGCGAAGCGCCCGCGCGCGCATCGCCCTCGCGCGCCTGTCGCGCGAACTCGGCCAGGAACACCAAAGTCCACACGAAGAGCGCGAGGTAGAGCGGCTCGGTCATGGCCGTGGTTTGCAGGTAGAGGAGGTTGGGATTCAGTGCATAGATCGCCGCCGCCAGCCACGGCGCCACGCGGCGGCCCGACGACTCCGGCGCGACCGCCTCCCGCACCAGCCGGAAGACGCCCACGGTCCCCAGGACGTAGCTGACCATCGAGACCAAGGCGCCGGCGGCGCCGGTACGCCACATCCAATCCACGGCGACGAACGGCAGCATCAGGATGTGGGGCAGCGGCAGCCACACCGTACCCAGCTCGAAGGGTCCCGGATAGCGGCCATCCACCACGCGCCGCGCGATGTGCAGGTGGGCGACCGCGTCGCCGTAGAGCAGGAGCGCGTCCTGCTGAAAGTAATAAAGGAAGGCAGCCAGCGAGGCGCAGGCGGCGAGCAGTACCACCACCAGGCCTTCGGAGATCCGCGGCAGTGGCGCTTGGCTGGGCACGGCTCTCAGTCCAGGTGAGTCAGTTCGCGGAAGATCTGGAAGCGGGCGTCGATCTCCTCGCGCGTCAGCCCGCGCAGGCGCTCCGTCCCGAAGCGCTCCACGGCGAACGAGCCCATCACCCCGCCGTAGAACATGGCGCGCTTCAGGACTTGGAGATTGAGCTCTCCCTGCGAGGCGATGTAACCCATGAATCCGCCGGCGAAGGAATCCCCGGCGCCGGTGGGGTCGCGCACCTCCTCCAGCGGCAGCGCGGGAGCACGGAAGGGATGGTGTCCCATGCCAAAGCCGCCCTTGCCGAAGAAGATGGTGGCGCCGTACTCGCCGTGCTTGATGACCACCGCCTTGGGCCCCATGTCCAGGATCTTGCGCGCTGCGCGCGGCAGGCTGGGATCGCGGGCCAGCAAACGCGCCTCGCCATCGTTGATCAGCAGCAGATCGAGCTGCGCCAGCGTCTCCGCCAGCTCTTTCGGTTTGCCCTCGATCCAGAAGTTCATGGTGTCGCCGCCCACCAGCTTGGCCCCGGGCAGGCGCCGCCGCACTCCGGCTTGCAATACCGGATCGATGTTGGCAAGAAAGAGGTAATCGGTGGAGAAAAACGCCTGCGGGATCTGCGGCTCGAACTTCTCGAAGACGTTGAGCTCGGTCAGGTGGGTGCGGGCCTCGTTGAGGTTGTCGCCATACTCCCCCGACCAGTGGAAGGTCTTACCCCGCGCGTGCTGGATGCCTTCCGTCTTCACGCCCCGTTCGCGCAGCACGTTTTCCTCGGTTGCGGTGAAGTCGTCGCCCACCACGCCCACCACGCGCACTTCGGTGAAGTAGCTGGCGGCCAGGGAGAAGAACGTAGCCGACCCACCCAGACACTTCTCCACCTTCCCATACGGCGTCTGGATCGTGTCGAAGGCGATGGAGCCGACCACCAGCAGGGACATGCCTACTTCTTCGCCTTCTTGTCGAGATATTTTCCTATCAGGAGCTGGAGCTTCTTGCGGGTCTTGGGCGGGATCTTGGCGCGGTCGGTAATGATGGCGTTGGCCAGCGCCGAGCCGCACTTGCAGCTGCGCGTCCTCGGAATCGTGGCCACCGCCTGCTTGACAACTCTGGAGGCGTTGGCGGCATTCTTCATCAGCACGGCGATGATCTGGTGCACGGTGACGGCGTCGTGCCCGGGATGCCAGCAGTCGTAGTCGGTCACCATGGCCACGGTGACGTAGCAAATCTCGGCCTCGCGCGCCAGCTTGGCCTCCTGCAGGTTGGTCATGCCGATCACGTCCATGCCCCAGCTGCGGTAGAGGTGCGACTCTGCCTTGGTGGAGAACTGCGGGCCCTCCATGCAAAGGTAGCTGCCACCCAGCCTGCCGGAGACGCCCACCTTGGTGCACGCCCGCGCCGCCACCAGGGCCAACTCGCGGCAGACGGGATCGGAGAAGCCGATGTGCGCCACGCAGCCTTCGCCGAAGAAGGTGTCCACGCGGTGGCGGGTGCGGTCCACGAACTGGTCGGGGATGATGAAGTCCAGCGGCCGGTGCTCTTCCTTCAGCGACCCAACGGCGGAGACCGACATGATGCGCTCCACTCCCAGTTGCTTAAAGCCGTGGATGTTGGCGCGGAAGTTCAGCTCCGAGGGCAGGATGCGATGTCCGCGCCCGTGGCGCGCCAGGAATGCCACCTTGCGCCCGGCCAGCGTCCCCAGGACGTAGGCGTCCGAGGGCTTGCCGAAGGGCGTGCGCAGCGCGACCTCGCGCGTGCCCGTTACCCCGGGCATGGAGTACAGCCCGCTACCGCCGATGATGCCGATCTCCGCCTGCGCCAAATGTCCCCCCTCGGGACTCCTAAGAATGCGAGCGGCGATTATACAAGCGGGCGAGCCGGCGAAAAACCTTCGAGATGCACATCAGCGTGAACACCGCCGCCCAGTAGAAGGCCGTCAGGGCTTGGCGGGGACGGTCTTCGCCCCGGTGAGGATGGCGTCGGCCAGCTTGGTGGCGGTGGCTTCGTCAAAGCTCTCCAGCACCAGCACCCACTCGCCGCGCTGCTCGATGAAGACCGGCCCGTCCTCGGTCGTCCACTTCTTGCGCGCGGCCGATGGGACTGGCGCCTTGGGACCGGGCGCATCCTCTCCCTGCGCGAAGCGGTAACGCTGGAGCAGCGCATCCCCGTAGAAGGAGGCGAACTTGGCCGCGCTCTCCGGCGAATCCCAGCGCGAGAGATAGACCAAGGCCAGCGACTCGAGCCCGACCGGCTGCGGCTTCGGATTCTCCTTGGAATCGCTGGCGGCCTGGGCGGGCGGCTCCGGCTTCGCTGCCGCGGCGTCCTTTTCCGGCGGACGGCGCGCGGCGTAGTAGAAGCCGCCGCGCCAGGCGGGCGAAAGCCGCTTCGCGGTTTTCTGGTCGGCAAACTGCTCCAGCAGTACATAGACGTCAAACTGCCCGATGGAGCCCACGTCAAAGCGCTCGTAGCCCGGCCCCAGCAGCGGCTTCAGCGCGGGCACCCACAGCGCGGGGATGCGCTCGCGGGAGAAGTAGCTCCGCGGCGTCATGATGTCGCGGGTGTTGCGCGGCGGGTCTTTCAGCGCGCCCGCGAAGGCTTGCGCCTTGCCGCCCTTCAGCAACAGCTCCTGCACGAATTCCAGGCCGAAGGTGTAGGGGAAGGTCAGCGACTTCTTCAGATAGAGCGGCGCGTTCTTGAGCACTGGGTACTGCGAGCTATCCGTGCTCGCCTCCCGGAAGGGCACCGCGAGCAGCGGGTCGGTGGCCAGCGACCGGTTCACGGGCGCGTACAGATAATCAATGAGCACGAACATGGCTTGGCCTTCGAGCAGTGCGGTTCGGGCGACGGCTGCCTCCTCCGGCTGCACCTCGAAGTCGCCTTCCTGGGGATTCGACTTCTTCGGCTTCTTTTCCACCACGTCCTCTTCGGACTCCGCCGCCTTCGTCCACTTCTCGAGCCCCAGGGCCTGATCCTGCAGGGCGTGGGTGAGCTCGTGGGCCAGCACCGCGCGCTGCTCTCCCGGCTCCACCCAGTCCAGCAGATAGACGGTGCGCGTGTGCTCGTCGTAGAAGCCCGCCACCTGCTCGTCCAGCAGATCCAAGAAGAAGGAGCGCAGGTCGAACTTGCGCGGCAGGAATCCCAGCTTCTTCAGCACCGCCTCGGCGCGCTCCATGCGCTGCGTCTCCTTGTCCTCGCGCAAGCGATCGCTGAAGAACTGCTTCACCTTGTCGGCGCTGGCCAGCTTGCGCTTCACCGGCTGGCGGATGGGGAGCTTGGTGTCCTCGCTGGCGAACTTCAGGATCTGGTCCACGCTGCGCAGCAGCTCTTCCGCCTCGCGCGGAGAGATCTGCGGCTTGTGCTTCTGCGCCTTGGGAGCGGCGGGCTGGGAGGGCGACGCTGATGCCGCCGGGGTCTGCTGCGCCGCGGCGGCCGCGGTGAGCAGCAGGCCGAGCGCGAGCGCCGGCGTCAGCGTCAGCAATAGACGCCAGGATGTGCGGGCAAACTTCATCACTGGATTCTTGCGGGACTACAATATCAGCTAAGGCAACCACCTCGGGGACTTCCATGGCGGAGAGCAATCCACGGCAGCGCGCGGTCGAATACTTCCAGCGCGCCTACCAGTGCCAGGTCAGCGGCGACTACGACCAGGCCATCGCCCTCTACACCCGCTCCATCGAGGCCTTCCCCACCGCCGAGGCCTACACCTTTCGCGGCTGGAGCTACTCCTACCTGGGCGAGTACGAGAAGGCCATCGCCGAGTGCCTAGAAGCCATCCGGGTGGACCCCAACTTCGGCAACCCCTACAACGACATCGGCGCCTACCTGATCGAGCAAGGAAAGCTTGACGAAGCCATCCCCTGGCTGGAGAAGGCCACGCGCGCCAAACGCTACGAGGCCTATTGCTATCCCCACTTCAATCTGGGCCGGGTGTACGAACAGAAGCATCAGTGGCAGGAGGCGCGCGATTGCTACGCCCGCGCCTACCAGATGAATCACCAGTACTCGGTGGCGCTGGTGGCCATTCGACGCCTGCAGGCAAGGTGGAATTGAGGAAGGCTCGGGCTACCTTTAGCTCTTGGCGACTTGCTTCGCGATCCAGGCCGCCGATTCTTTCGTTCCCAGGGTTCCACCCACGTCGAAGGTCGTTTTCTTCTGGCGCACAGCCTCGAGGATAGCGGCATCGATCTTGTCCGCCTCTTTGGCGAGTCCCAAATGCGCCAGCATCATGGAGGCGGTGGCGATGGCGCCGATGGGGTTGGCGACGTTCTTCCCCGCGATCCCCGGCGCCGAGCCGTGCACCGGCTCGAACATTGAAGTCTTGCCGGGATGGATGTTGCCGCTCGCTGCCATACCCAGCCCGCCCACCAGCGCCGCGCCCAGGTCGGTGAGGATGTCGCCGAACATGTTGTTGGTGACGATGACCTCGAACTGCTTGGGCTCGCGCACCATCATCATCGCCGCCACGTCCACGTACATGTGCTGCGCTTCGATGGTGGGATGCTTCTTTGCCACTTCGTGAAACACCCGCTGCCACAGCCCGCCCGCGTGGGTCATCACGTTGGCCTTGTCGGCCATCAGCACCTTCTTGCG
>DASYVL010000052.1 GCA_035937135.1 Terriglobales bacterium | reverse complement strand
GGGGGCACTCCATCGATGACGCCAGCGACGGCCTGGATGACGTTCCCAACACCGCTCAGCCCAACAACAGCTTCAACACCCGGGCGGAGCGCGGCCGCTCCAGCTTCGATACGCGCCACCGCTTCTCCTGGCTGTTCAACTACGAGTTCCCCAAGGCGACGCGGGCCAAGTGGCTGCTCTCCGGCTGGGCGATGGATGGGGCCTTCAGCTACTCCTCGGGGCAGCCGTTCACGGTGAGCTACATCGCCAACTTCTGCTGCGACTTCGACGGCATGGGCGAGTTCTTCGGAAGGCCCGACCTGGTGGGCGATCCCTTCGCCGGGACCAACGGTCCCGGGCAGTACCTGAACCTGAACGCCTTCGCCGTGCCCTGCACCTACGACGGCGCCCTCGGCTGCACCGGAAACCAGCATCCCGGCAGTTCCCCGCGCAACGCCTTCAATGGGCCGAGCTTCCACAACTTCGACTTCTCGGTGAGCAAGACCATGCCCATCGGGGACCGCGTGAAAATGCAGTTCCGGGTGGACGCGTTCAACATCTTCAACCATCCCAACTTCACCAATCCGTTGCTGCCCAACTTCTTTGTGGACTTCACCGCCAACGGCATCAACTCGACACCCGGGCCTTCCTTCGGCCATGGGAATGGGTTCCTGCCCCTCACGGCCACGCCCGACGTGGGCATCGGCAACCCCTTCCTGGGCGGCGGCGGGCCGCGCAACCTCCAGTTGGGGCTGAAACTCACGTTCTAGCTCCGGTACGGAACAAAGCGGCACAGCCACCCGGCTGTGCCGCTTTTATTTTCAGAAATCTGAATGAGGGCGGCGCTTACCCGCCGATGTGGACCATGGAGCGGGAGGGCTTCTGGAAGTCGGGCTCGCCGATATGGTGGCGGGCCTCCTTCTTCATGATGACGCCGCGGATATAAGCGCGCAGCTCCTCGTCGGGAGCGCCGCGGCGCATGACGCCGTAGAGGTCGTGGTCGAAGAGGGAGAACAGGCAGGTACGGATCTTGCCGTCGGAGGTAATGCGGGCGCGGCTGCAGTGTCCGCAGAAGGGTTGCGACACCGGGGCGATGATGCCGACCTCGCCCAGGCCGTCGTCGAAAGTGTAGCGGCGCGCGGTCTCGCTCAAGCCGTGGGCGAGCTCCCGCAGCGGGCGGAAGGCCTCGAGCTTCTCGATGATCTCCCGGAATGTGACCACGATCTCCGGCGACCAGACGCGATCTTCCTCGAGCGGCATGAACTCGATGAAGCGCACCACCACGCCTTCGGCGCGCGAGAACTTTGCAAACTCCGGGATTTGATCGTCGTTGAAGCCGCGCAGCAGCACGCAGTTGACCTTGACCGGGTCGAGTCCGGCGGCTTTGGCGGCGCGGATGCCGGCCAGGCAGTTCTCGTGGCCGTGAGGCACGCGGGTGATACGCGCGAACTTCTCCGGATCCACGGCGTCCATGCTGACGGTGACGCGGGAGAGGCCGGCATCCTTGAGCGGCTGGGCCAATTCCGCCAGCAGGTGGCCGTTGGTAGTGAGGGCGATTTCCAGCGGGCGACCGTCGAGGGAGCGTAGTTGGGCGAGGGCGCGCACGAACTCGACCAGCCCGTGGCGCAGCAGCGGCTCGCCGCCGGTGATGCGCACCTTCTCGATGCCCAGTTCGACGAAGAGGCGCACCATGCGCAGGTAGTCGTCCATGGGCAGGTCGGCGTAGAGGGCGCCCTCGCGGCCGGTGCGGCAGTAGACGCACTTGTAGTTGCAGTGGTCGGTGATGGAGATGCGCAGGTCGGTGATGGAGCGACCGTGTTTGTCGGCGAGGCGCATGGTCGATGAGATGTTGGAGGGTGGGAGAAAGAAGCAGGCAGGAGGCTCCAGGCGAAGGCGCCCGTGCCACACCGTCTGTTCCCTTTCCAAGTCCCGCTTCGCGGGACGGGAGGCGCGGGCGTTTCCGCCCTGCACCCTCGGAGGTCTCACTTCACAGTCTGAACCAGCACAGCCGAGGACGGCTGTGCCACACAGTCCGTTTCAGACCCCACCGCCGCCGCGGCCAGGGTATGCCCGAAGGCCCCGGCGGTCGGAAACATCAACTTCATTATACGACCTCACGGGACAGCGGGATGGCTTCGGCGAGCTCTCTGTCGTCCCTACGGGACTCTGTCCTCAATCGCTCCAGCAACCCGGCACTGACGTGCCGGGCTACTTTCGGTCGCCCCTGCGGGGCTTCAATCGTCTCTCATGTGAGATGGGGCTTCTACCGGCTGGTTGGAGGCGGGGTCGCCGGGAGAATGGGCTGGCGGTTGATCTCGCGGAACACGCCACGGCCGCGTACTTGCAGGATGACCTGGCGGATGCGGCCTTTGTCGTTGTCGCGCCACATGTCCCGGATGGTGTCCCAAGCCTGCTGACCGCGGCCGCCGTAGAGGTAGTCGAGGGTGATCTGCAGCACCAGGCCTTTGATGTGCATGTACTCGGCCGCCTTGGGGTCGTGGGCATCGGGGGGCCTGGGCTTTTCTTCCCCGGTCTCGACCTTGAGCATGTCTTCCAGAGCGCCTTTGGAAATCTGGCCGCGGGCCTGGGCGATGTCAGCCTCGTACTCGCTCCAGAAGGCGGGGCTCACGTTGTAGAGCGTGGTGCCCTTGAGGCGGAAGAACACCATGGGATAGGGCGAGTCGGTGGTGGGGAGGCCTTCGATGGAGTCGAAAGCGTTGTCGCGGGTCCACATCTCGACCTTGCCGTCGCCGTCGCGGTCTTCGAAGGTGAGGGGAACGGAGACGGAAATGGCGCGCAACAGGCCGGCCGGCTCCGCGAGCGAGATGATGTAGTAGTTGAAGCAGCACTTGCCGCGGGGGCCGCGGGTCTCGAGCACGACGTCGGGCTTGTCGTCGCCGTTGACGTCGGTGCCGGTGATGGGATTCACGCTGGCTTCGGAGTCGAAGGTCTCGAAGAGCACTTTGCCACCAGGCGCGAGGATGGCGGCGCGGCACAGGTCCTTGCGGGATTCGCCGGCGGGCGGGCCGATCTCGACCGAGTAGCCGTCCCACAGGTCTTTCTGAAGTTCGGGAGCACCGCGCACGCAGCGGGGCGCGCCCGCGGCGAAGGCGGGCAGCGCCAGGAGGCCGGAGGCGAACAGGAGAAGGAGTCTGAGCTTCATAGGTGGTGGAGAAGGTCCAATTTGAGGATAGCAAAAAGCCGCGGAAAACGCGGTCACATTCCGTCGTAGTTGGGCCCGCCGCCGCCCTCGGGCGGGACCCAGGTGATGATCTCGTAGGGATCCATGATGTCGCAGGTCTTGCAGTGGACGCAGTTCGAGGAGTTGAGGTGGATCTCCTTGCCGCTCGGCACTGCGGCGGAGTCCACCATCTCATAGACGTTGGCGGGGCAGAAGTGCGCGCAGGGATTGCCGAACTCCGTGATGCAGCGCGTGTTGCAGATGTTGGTGTCGTGGATGACCAGATGAGCGGGCTGGTCTTCCTCGTGCTTGGTGCCGGAGTGGTAGAGGTCGGTGAGCTTGTCGAAGGTGAGCTTGCCGTCGCCCTTGGCTTCGCCCAGCAGGTGCGCGCGCGCGCCGCCATCGGCGGGGAGTGACGCCAGCTTCCGCATGTGGGTGTGTCCAGCGGTGGAGGGATAGCGTGCGTGCAGGCCGCGTCCGCCGGTGATCTGCTGCAACGCGGTGTGGAACATCCCGCGCCACAGGCCGTGCTCGAAGCCCTGGTGGAAGTTGCGGACCTTCCAAAGCTCGGCTTTGATCCAGCTGTTTTCGACTTTGGTCGAAAACAGCGACAGCGCGGCGGCGGAAAAGTCGTTCTTCAGCATGGCGTCGAAGGCGGTTTCCGCGGCCAGCATGCCGCTCTTGATGGCCAGGTGGATGCCCTTCAGGCGCTGCGAGTTCAGGAAGCCGGCGGAGTCGCCGAGGATCATCCAGCCGTCGCCCGCGACGGGCGGGATGGCCCACCATCCGCCATAAGGCAGCGACTTGGCACCGTAGCGGATCATCTTGCCGCCTGCGAGCAGCTTGGACACGAACGGGTGCTTCTTGAACTCCTGCAGGACGCGCTGCGGGTCGAGGCGCGGGTCTTCGTAATCGAGCCCGGTGACGAAGCCGAGGGAGACGATGTCCTTGGCGCCGTAGATCCATGCGCCGCCGTACTCCTTCGAAGTCAGAGGCCAGCCCAGGGTGTAGATGACTTCCCCGGCTGCGACGCGGCCGACGGGCAGCTCCCAGAGCTCCTTGACGCCGACGCCGTAGGTCTGCGGGTTGCGGTCGTGGTCGAGATGGAAGCGCGAAATGAGCTGCTTGGTGAGCGAGCCGCGGGTGCCCTCGGCGAGGATGACGACTTTCGCCTTGAGGTCGTAGCCGGGCTCGAAGTTGGCCTTCTTCTCGTTGCGCTTGTCCACGCCCTTGTCGTCAGTGCGGACGCCGGTGACACGGTCGCCTTCGAACAGCAGCGCAGAGCCGGCAAATCCAGTGAAGAGCGTGATGCCGGCGGCTTCCACCTTCTCGCTCAGCCACTTGGCGAAGCGGTTGAGGGAGATGACGTAGTTGCCGTGGTCGCGCATGGGCGGCGGGGTGATGGGGAACTTGAACTTCGAGCGCTCAGTCAGGAAATAAACCGACTCTTTGCTGACTTCGGCGTCTATCGGCGCTTCTTTTTCGAAGCCGGGAAGCAGCTCGCGCATGGAGCGCGGGTCGAGCAGGGCGCCGGAGAGCAGGTGCTGCCCGATCTCGCGGGCCTTCTCGAGGACGTAGATGTTCTCTTTGGAGAGCGGCGCATCGGGATGCGCGGCGTTGTGCTGGTCGATGAGTTGGGAGAGGCGCAGGGCGCAGGCCAGTCCGGCGGGCCCGCCGCCGACGATGACCACGTCGGCTTCCATCTGCGGGCGCTCGATGCCTTCGAGAGGTTTGCGGAAGATGATCATCGTTGCGCCGGAGGCGGAATGCCTAAATCCTTGCAGATATTCCGGGCGGTGAAATTGTTCACCTCGCGGTGGCGAGGGACAGTGCTCAAGCGCTTCCCTTCGCGGTCGGCATAAATGGAGTGGCTTCCGCCTTCGCGGACCAGGCGGCAGCCGTGGGACTCGAGATGGCGGACAAGGTCGTTCCTTTCCACGCGCGCGCCGTATCAGCCGACCTTGACAGAAATCTTCTCGCGAATGATGCGATGGGGACCGATCTCCTCGCCCAGCATCTCGCGGCGCGTCTCAAGCAAGAGCTTGATCGCATCCTTCAGGTTCTCGCGCGCATCTTCCAGGGTCTCTCCCTGAGTGTTCGCTCCGGGAAGTTCTTCCACGTAAGCGCAGTAACCCCCGCCCTCGGATGGCGGCACTTCCTCGAACACGGCAGTAAACGTCAGTTCCATCGCCTTGATTGTATGACAAACCCTAGGCGCCGACCTTGGCCTTCTTAATCTCCTCGATCAGCGGCGGGACGATGTCGAACAAGTTAGCGGCCACGCCGTAGTCGGCGATCTCGAAGATGGGGGCTTCGGCATCCTTGTTGATGGCGATGATGGTGCGCGAACCCTTCATGCCGACAATGTGCTGGATGGCGCCGGAGATGCCGAGCGCCAGGTAGAGCTTGGGAGCGACGGTCTGGCCGGAGCTGCCGATCTGGCGGTCCATGGGCAGCCAGCCGGAGTCGCAGATGGGGCGCGAGGCGGCCAGTTCGCCGCTCAGGGCCTGGGCGAGTTGCTGGGCGAGCTCGATGTTCTTCTGCTCCTTGATGCCGCGGCCGACGGCCACGATAATCGCGGCCTGCGTGAGGTCCACGGCCTGCTTGGCCTCCTTGAAGGCCTCCTGCGGCTTATTGCGGAGGGCGGCGGCGGAGACCTCGACGCTCACGGTCTCGACGGGCGCGGCGCTGGCGCCGGCCTGCACCTGGTCGCCGCGGAAGGCGCCAGTCTGGAAGGTGACGAAGTGAGGCGGGTCGCCGGCGAAGGAGACGTCCGCGGCGAACTTGCCCTGGAACATCTGGCGGGTGAAGAGCAGGCGGTCGCCGTCCTTCTTGTAGCCGATGACGTCGCTGATGAGGGCGCGGCCGAGTGCGGTGGCCAGTTTGGGAGCGAAGTCGCGCACCTGATAGGTGTGCGGCATGAGCACCAGCTTGGCCTTTTTGTCGGAGATGAATTGCTTGAGCGCGGCGGCGAAGGCGTCCGGAGTGTAGGCGGCGAGTTGGGGGGATTCGATGGCGAAGACGTGTGCCACCTTTTTTGCGGCGACCTCGGCGGCGACGCTTGAGACGCCGCTGCCAACGACGGCGGCTTCGACCGTCCAACCCATCTCGGCGGCGATGGCCTGGGCTCCGGTGAGCGTCTCCCAGGAGATGCGATTAAGCTTGCCGCCGGTTTGTTCGACGATGGCCAGAATGTCCATGCAGTTCTCAGTCGTCCCTACGGGACTCCGACTTCTTCCTTCCACTAACCCAGCACTGAAGTGCCGGGCTAAATTCAGTCGCCCCTGAAGGGGCTCGCTATAGAACCCGTATCTCGTTGCGCAGCTTGTCCACCAACTTCTTGGCGATCTCGGTGGGGGAGCCCTCGAGCATCTCCGTCTTCTTGGTCTTTTGCGGAACGTAGAGGCGCTCGATCTTCTGCTGATTGGGGCCGACCGCCGACTGCACCTCCGCCATGGTGACTTTACGCATCGGCTTGTTCTTGGCCTGCTTGATGCCGATGAGCGTGGCGTAGCGCAGCTTGTTGATGCCCGACTGGATGGTGAGCACGGCGGGCAAGGGCAT
>DASYVL010000051.1 GCA_035937135.1 Terriglobales bacterium | reverse complement strand
CGCGACCTGGGCTGCACCCTGGGCCGCTACCAGATCACCCGGGTGGACGAAAAGGGAGAGAAGACCATCAGCCACGGGACTTACTTGACCGCTTGGCGCCGCCAACCGGACAAGTTCTGGAAGGTGATCTTCGACGGCGGCATGCCCGACCCGCCGCCCGCAACAAAGCCCTGAGTCCACATCGTCAACGGATATAATGTCGCCCTAATGGCGCTCGCTTCGAAACGCCGCAGGACTTCGAGAACTAGGATCCCGGGTTGGAAAAGTAGGGGCAAGGGCGCCCCATTTGACAACGTCCGACCGTGGGCCTACTGTCGATATGAGTGAGCAGTTTCTCTCCCTCTTCAGGTCCTCTGAACTAAGTCAGCCTATCTGAAGTCCCCCCCTCTTAGACGGACCCCAGGCCGTGAGTGGCCGTGGTTTCTTATGATTCATCCCCTGAGGACGCTGGTGTATGAACTGATCGTGGCGCCCTTCGTGCGATTCTGGCGGAGGGACTGGGAGGCAGGCCCGCTCCCGCCCCGCAAAGTTCCAGCCGTGGCGGCTCCGGGCAGCAACGGGAACGGCGGTTCCGGCACCGCGGCCCGATCAAGGACATGACGAGCGCAATCTGCACGTGTTCACACGAGAAGAGAGACCATAGGGCGCTGCCACTTGCGCTCAACGGCTGTGGTGCGTGCAAGGTCTGTTTGTGCAACGCTTACACCAAAGCTAAGCTTGTGGCTTCCGGAGTCGCGGACAAATGATTCACCAGCCACCCCCGTTTGGCCTGGAGAGCACCCCAACGCCAGCGTGGGCGCGCACGGTGGTCGAGCGCCGGCTCCTCTGGCTGGCGAAGTGCCATCCCAAGATGGACCCCCGCAAGCGGCACGAGTGGGGACTCAGTGCATTCCGAGCTGATTGTGACGGGACCAAGCCGTGATCCATCTCTATGGTGCGGTATGGCCGGCGTGAACGGTTTGAGCGAAACGACCCTAGCGGACCTGGAAGTCCTGGCTGCGGACCTCCGCGAACAGGTCGCGTGAGACCCCCAGCACTCCGGCGTCGAGCTGAAGGATGTTGAGTGGGAGATTGAAAAGCGGAACTGGCGAAATCAGCCTTAAGGCCGTCGAAGTCTAAGCCGGCTTCGGGATCCCCAGGGCCTTCCTTAATTCCCGGTTGTGCTTCCGCTTCAGTTCCTTCTTCTTGCGTTCCCGTGAGAATCTCGCCTTGTCACCATTGCTCTCTGACACGGTATGCTCCTTTCTTGGACCTCTACCCTGCAATATCTACGGAGGAATCTGGCGGAGAGAGTGGGATTCGAACCCACGTTACCCTTACGAGTAAACACGCTTTCCAAGCGTGCGCCTTCAGCCACTCGGCCATCTCTCCGCTGTCAGGTTGGGAGGCGTGCAGGTGAGGCAGCTTCTATTCTAGCCCAGGGGACGAAATCGCTCCCTGCCGGAGCCTGCCCTGAGCGCAGTCGAAGGGTATCTCCGTGGTGAAGAAGAAGTGAATCCGCGTTTATCCGCTCCGATCCGCGGTACGCCTAGCCTTTCTCTTCTTCGTCGCCGTGCAGCTGCTGGGCGAGGTAGTTCTGGATGCCCATCTCCTCGATGGCGTGCAGTTGCGCCTCCAGCCAGTCCACGTGGCCCTCTTCATCCACCAGGATGTGCTCCAGCAACTCGCGCGAGCCGCCATCGCCCACCGCGTCGCAGGCCTTGATGCCTTCGTTCAGACGCTTCACCGCGTCGTACTCCACCTGCAGGTCGTTCTTGAACTGCTGCTCCACCGTCTGCCCGATGTTGATTTTGAAGTAGTCGGTCATGTTGGGCGTGCCTTCGAGGTAGAGAATGCGCTCCATCAGGATCTCGGCGTGCTTCATCTCGTCGATCGACTCCTTGCGGATAAAGCGGTAGAGCCTCTCGTAGCGCCAGTTGTGGCACATCTCGGCGTGCAGGAAGTACTGGTTGACGGCGGTCAGCTCCGCCTTCAGCACCTGGTTCAGCAGCTTGATGACCTTGGCATCGCCTTTCACGGGCACTCTCCAGTGTGAGATGAATTGGCCAGCTAGGATAGCAGAGGATGATTACTTCTTCCTGAACTCCTTCGCCAGATTGTTGAAGGTGTCGGCAATGTTCTTGTGCGCCGCGGCTTCCATCAGCCGTCCGCCCAGCGCGGCCAGCGCGCCTCCGACCTTGACCTCGGCCGCGTACTTCAGGTTGGTCTCTTTCCCCGCGTCTTCCAGCTCGACGTGCGCTGTGCTTTCGACAAATGCGCCTGAGCCCTTGGCCTTAGACGACAGGGTGTAGGACTTCTCCGGCTTGATGTTTGAGAGCCTGACCTCGCCGCTGAAGCTGCTCCTGAACGCTCCGATGCCTGCCTTGAACTCGGCCGCGTAGTGGTGCTCGCCGGCAGCCTCGAACTTCTCGCAGCCCGGCAGGATGCGCTGGAGCACTGCCGGGTCCATCAGGGCCCGCCAGACCGTGGCCCGCGGCGCCGGGACCTTCTGCGCGCCTTCGAGCTTCACTTCCCCGCGGCCTTGACCGCCGCTTCGAGCGCTCTGCGGGTGAAGACCTGCGCCAGATGCCGGCGATACTCAGCGGAGGCGTAGGTGTCGCTCAGGGCTTCGATCTTCCCGGCCGCCTTCTCCGCGGCGTTGGCGATGGCGATGGCGGAGAGCGGCTTACCGCGCAGCGCGGACTCGACCGCCGCCGCGCGGTAGGCGTGCATTCCTACGCCGGTGATCCCGACCGCGACGCTCTCGATGTTTCCGCCGCGCAGCTTCACCACCGCGGCCACGCCCACCACGGCGAATCCCGAAGCCGGATGATGGAATTTCTTATAGGCCGTGCCCGCGGCGGTGGTCCTGGGGACGCGCACCTCGGTGAGGATCTCATTCGGCCGCAGCGCGGTTGTCAGCAGCCCGGTGAAGAACTTCCGGACCGGGATGACGCGTTCGCCGCGCTCGCTCATGGCCACCATCTCCGCGTCGAGCGCCAGGATGGCGGCGGGATAGTCGGCAGCGGGGTCGGCATGCGCCAGGCTGCCACCGATGGTTCCGCGGTTGCGCACCTGCACGTCACCGATGTGGGCGGCGGTTTCCGCCAGCAGCGGCGAAGCGGCGTGCAGCAGCTCGGAGGCCGCGATCTCGGCGTGCGTGGTCATGGCGCCGATAGCGATCTTCTCGCCCGCGTTGCGAATGTAGCTCAGGCCCGCGATGCGTCCCAGATCAATGAGGGCCGCCGGACCCGCGACGCGCAGCTTCATGGCGGGCAGCAGGCTGTGTCCTCCGGCCAGCAGCTTGGCGTCGGTGCGCGAGGCCAGAAGGGCCAGCGCCTCGTCCAGCGTCCGCGGACTCTCGTATTCGAAGGCTGCCGGGATCATGCCCGCCTCCGCTTCTTCGCTCCGGCCCGCTGCGGCTTCTTGGCCGCCTTGGCCGGCGCAATTTTTTCCGCGCTCGGTTTGCCCCTGCCTCCCTGCATGGCGCGCCACACCCGCTCCGCCTTGAGCGGCATGTCCAGATTGTGGACGCCGAGTGGGGAGAGCGCGTCGCATACCGCGTTGACGATGCACGGCGTGCAGCCGATGGTCCCCGCCTCGCCCACGCCCTTCACACCCATGGGATTCACCGGCGAAGGCGTGACGGTGCGCGCCAGCTCGAAGCGCGGAAGCTGCGCTGCCCTGGGCACGGCGTAATCCATCAGCGTCCCGGTCACCAGTTGCCCGTCCTCGTTGTAGAGGACCTCCTCGTAGAGCGCCTGGCCGATGGCCTGCACGATGCCGCCGTGGATCTGTCCTTCGACCAGCATCGGGTTGATGACGTTGCCGCAGTCGTCCACTGCAACGTACTTGTCCACTTTGACTTCGCCGGTCTCGGCGTCCACTTCCACCGAGCAAACGTGCGCGCCGAAGGGGAAAGTGAAGTTCGAAGGCTCGAAGAAGTGCGTGCCCTCCAGGCCGGGCTCGAATCCCGGCGGCAGGTTCTTGGCCACGTAGGCGGCGCCGACCACTTCGCCGAAAGCCAGCGACTTCTTGCCTCCCTTGGTGCTGACCCGGCCGTTCGCGAAGACGATCTGCGAGGGCTTCACTCCCATCAGGTGGGCGGCTAGCGTCGTCATTTTGGTTTTTACTTTTTGCGTGGCGAAGTACATGGCAGTGCCGCCCACCGCGGTGGCGCGGCTGCCGAAGGTCCCAATGCCGTAGGGCACGACTGCGGTATCGCCGTGGACCACATTCACGTCCCCGGGCTCCAGGCCCAGTTCGTCCGCGACGATCTGCGCGAAGCTGGTCTCCTGCCCCTGTCCGTGCGGCGAGGACCCGGTCAGCACCGTGATCTTCCCCGTCGGCTCCACCCGCACCGTGCCGCTCTCCCAGCCGCCCGCCGGCATGGCGCTCGAGGGGCCCATGGCGCAGATCTCGACGTAAGTCGAAACCCCGATGCCGTAATGCTTTCCCTGCTTCCATCCAGCTTTCTGCCGGGCGCGCAGCTTGTCGTAACCGGCCATGCGCAACGCGCGCTTCAGCGTCTCCTGATAGTTGCCGGAGTCGTAGATGATCCCGGTGGAGGTGTTGAAAGGAAACTGCGAGGCCTTGGGGAAATTCTTGCGGCGGATCTCCGCCGGATCCATCTTCAGCGCGCCCGCGGCGACGTCCACCATGCGCTCGATGATGTAGGTGGCCTCCGGGCGCCCGGCGCCGCGGTAGGCGTCCGTGGACATCTTGTTGGTGAACACGCCCACTACTTCTACGTCCACCGCCGGGATCTTGTAGCAGCCGGTGATGAGCAGCGCGGTCAGCGTGGGGATGATGGGCGTCAGCAACTGGTGATACGCGCCCAGGTCGGCGAGGATGAGCGCCCGCAGCCCCAGGATGGTGCCATCGCGCTTGAGCGCCAGCTCCACGTAGTTGATCTGGTCGCGGCCGTGGATGGTGGCGGCCATGTTCTCGCGCCGCGTCTCCGCCCACTTCACCGGGCGTCCCAGCTTCTTGGCCAACCAGGGGACCACCGCCTCTTCGCCGTACACGTTGAGCTTGCTGCCGAAGCCGCCGCCGACCTCCGGCGTCACCACGCGCACTAAAGTCTCCGGCATGCCCAGCATCAGCGAGATCTGCGTCTTCAGCAGGTGGGGGATCTGAGTGGAGGACCACACGGTCATCGTGCCCTCACCTGCCAGGTACTGCGCCAACACGCCGCGAGTCTCCAGCGCGATCGGCGCCAGTCGCTGGTTCACCAGGCGCTCGCCCACCACCAGGTCGGCGCGCTTGAAGGCACCGGCAATGTCGCCGTTTTTCAGCTCGTGGGTGAAGGCGAGGTTGGTTCCGAACTGGGGATGAACCAGTGCGCCACCCTCCAGGGCTTTTTCCATGTCCACCGCGGCGGGCAGTGACTCGTAATCCACCATCACCAGCTCGGCGGCATCGCGCGCGGCGTAGAAATCCTCGGCGACCACTGCGGCCACCGGCTCGCCCACGTAGCGGACGTGGCCCTTGGCCAGCGGCGGATGCGGCGGGACCTTCAGGTTCGGCAGCGCGCCGGCGCAGGGCACGCTGTTCACGTCCGTAAGGTCCTGCGCGGTGATGATCGCCACCACGCCCTCGACCGACCGCGCCGCGCCGGTCTCGATGGACTCGATTTTGGCATTCGCGTGCGGCGAGCGCACGAAGGCGCAGTGCAGCATCCCCGGCAGCCGCAGGTCGTCCGTGTAATGGCTGATGCCCTGGATGAGCCGCGGGTCTTCCTTGCGCCGCAGGCGCCGGCCCACCCACTTGGACGCCTTCGATTTGGCGGCCCGCGCCATTACTTCTTCCTCCGCTTCGCCGGATGCTTGGCCATCTTGCGTGAGGCTGACTGCACCGCGTTCACGATGTTCTGGTAGCCGGTGCAGCGGCAGAGATTGCCGCCGATGGCCTCCCGAATCTCGCCTTCCGAGGGAGCAGGATTGTGGCTCAGCAGGTCATGCGAGCACAGGATCATGCCCGGAGTGCAGAAGCCGCACTGCAGGCCGTGCTCCTCCCAGAATCCCTGCTGGATGGCGTGCAGATTGCCGTCGTCGGCCAGGCCCTCGATGGTGGTCACCGACTGGCCGTCAGCCTGCACGGCCAAAACGGTGCAAGACTTCACCGCGCGCCCGTCGAGCAGCACGGTGCAGGCGCCACACAGCGAGGTCTCGCAGCCGATGTGGGTGCCGGTCAGCCCCGCCACCTCGCGCAGGAAGTGGACCAGCAGCAGCCGCGGCTCCACTTCCGCGCTGCGATCCGCTCCGTTCACGCGAATGGAAATGTTCTTCTTCATTCTCGAAGGGCGGCCACGATAACAAACGCTGCGCGGGATTACAAGACGCGCGGAGCTAGGCCCGGGCCGGGGGCGCGGCGAGTCGCTTTCCGTGCTTCGCCAGCCCATGCTGCAGGCAGTAGATGGCCAGCTCCAGCCGGTCGGAGATCCCGAAGCGTTCATAGATGCGGCGCAGGTAGTTCTTCACCACCTGCTCGAAGGTGCTGAGTTCGAGGGCAATCTCCTTGTTGCGCCGGCCGTCGGTGACCAGGGAGACGATTACCTGCTCCTTCTCCGACAGCCTGAGCTTGCCATGCGGCACGCTGGGATGCGGCTGCGCGCGGTAGGCTTCGGCCAGCCAGTGGACGCTGCGCTTGTCCAGCCAGGGCTCGCCGGCCGCCACCTTGCGCACGCAGCGCACCAGCAGCTCCGGCGGGATGGAGCGGCTCACAATGCCCCGCACCCCGCGGCGCACGCACTCCACCGTCTCATCCTCGCGCAGTGGCTTGTCGATCAGGATGACGACCTTCAACCCAGGAACGCGCTGGAGGATCCCAGCCACGACTTCGGCGGGTTCTTCGGAGAGAGATGCCTCGAACAGCAGCACGTCGGCGGGAAACTTCGCCACCGCCTCCAGCGTCTTTTCCAGCGTCTCCGGCTGGGCGACGAGTTGGATGCCGTCCTCGCTTGCGAAGATCTTGTGGATGCCCACGCGATAGAGCGACTGCGTGTCGGCGAGGATCACGCGGATGGGCGCGACCAGTTGCGTCGCGCTTTCTGCGGACCCGCTGGCCGGCTTACCGGGCTGGTCGCTCATGCTTGCCCCCGTGCCTCCATACTAAATAGCGGCTAGAACTTCGTAACCTCGGTGAAGTTAAAGTCCCTCACCTTCATGGCCGGGACCACCATGTCGAACGATTCTTCCCCGCTGGCGCGCACCAGCTCGCCCATCGCCACCACATTCGACAGCATGTGCAGCAGGCTCTGGTTGAAGCGGAAGTTGCGGATGCCCTGCTGCAATTTTCCGTTCTCGACGACGAAGGTCCCGTCGCGCGTCATGCCGGTGAGGATCTTCTCGTAGGGATCGACTTCGCGGATGTACCAGAGCCGCGTCACCAGGACGCCGCGCTCGGTCGAGGCGATCATCTGCTCCACCGTCTTGCGCGAGCCGGCGGGCCCGCTTTCGAACACCACATTCATCGGCGCCTCCCCCATCTCGTTGGGCAGGGGGAAGCCGTGCCCGGTGGCCGCCACCTCGCCGATCTGCGCGGCCAGTTCTGACTGCTTGATTTTCGCGGCGGTGCCGCGCGCGTACACCAGCCGCTTCACCACGCCGTTCTCCACCAGCTTCACGCGCTGCCGGCGCACACCTTCACCGTCGAAGGGCGCTCCCGACTGCAGGGAATGCATCACGTCGTCCCAGATGGTGATGTTCTCGCCGAAGATCTTCTTGCCCACACGGTCGTTCAGGAAGCTGCGCTGGTCGAGCAGCGCCTGCCCGCCGAAATCCCAGAACATGAAGCCCACGAGATCCAACACCGCCGCCGGCTCGAGAATCACCGTGTACTTGCCCGGCGCAAGTTCACGGGGCGCGGCGGAGCCGCGTGCCTTGCGGGCCGCGGTCTCGGCCAGCGCCGCCGGGGCGAGGTTGCGAGCGTCGGGCGAGTTCGCCTTCTGCCAGCCGGAAGAGTCCCCGCCCAGCATGGTGATGGAGATTTCCGAAGACGTCTGCTGGTGGAACTGCACCAGCCCGCGCGAGTTCAGGATGGCCTCCGCCGCGGACGAGGTCGAGTAAATGCCCGCAGCCGTCAGCTTGTTCTTGCCCGCAACATTCACGATGCTGCCCACCGCCTGCGCCCGCTCTTCCGGCGTGATCGCCGCCGTCTCGTCGAAGTAGCGGCTGGGCGCGCCATCGGAGGCCGCGCCCGCATCGGCCGCCGTTGCCATGGGCAGCAGATCCGCATCCGGCGCCTGCACCTTTGCCAGAGCCTCGGCAGCCGCGACGGTGCGGCGGATGCTCTCCTCATCCAGTTTGTTGGTGGAGGCGCGCGCCGTCCGCCCGCCCACCACCACACGCACCGAGAGCGCCGCGCTCTCCTCCGCCACGTTCTGGTGGATGGTGTTGTTGGCAAAGCGCGTGAGTGCATGCGCGCCGCCGGCGAGGATGGCTTCGGTCTCGTCGGCGCGCGAGTGCTTCAGCACACGCTGGAAGAGCTCACGGGCTTGGTCTTGAGTAAGCATCAGCAGCTAATCAGTTCAGTCGAAAGCAGGTTCCTCGCTGCGCTCGGAATGACAAACCTAAACTCCGTGCCTCCGTGTCTCCGTGTCTCCGTGCCTGGTGGGTGGAACTCATGTCCCACGATATGCCGAGCCCACCCGCACATCGCGAAACCTCGCCGGGCTGGCCCCGTGCCCCGTCCCCATGGTTTGCATCGGTTGCCCTTTGCCGCAGTTGGGCGTGCCCCACAGAGTCCATTCATCGCGCGAGCAGATGGCGTCCATCGAGTTCCAGAATTCGGTGGTGATGCCCGAGTATGACGGGTTCTTGAGCATGCGCCCGAGCTTGCCGCCTTTGATCTCCCATCCGATCTCGCAGCCGAACTGGAACTGGTAGCGCTTGTCGTCGATGGACCAGGAGCGGTTGGTCTGCATGTAGATGCCGTCGTCGGTCGAGGCCAGGAGCTGCTCAAAGCTCAGCGGCTTCTCCCCCGGCAGGATGGAGATGTTGGTCATGCGGATGAGCGGGATGCGATTCCATCCTTCGGCGCGCATGGTCGAGCCGCTGCGGTTCTCGCCGATGGAATGCGCCGTCTCGCGCGAGGACAGATACCCGGTGAACAGTCCGTTCGAGATGATGGGCGTGCACTGCGCGGGCACGCCTTCGTCGTCGTAGGCGAAGGTGCCGAGGCCGGGACCGTGCGCGGGCGTGGCGTCGGCCACCACGTTCACCAGGTCGCTGCCGTAGCGCAGCGTTCGCAGTTTTTCCAGCGTCAGGAAGGACATCCCGGCAAAGTTCGCCTCCATGCCCAGCACCCGGTCGAGCTCGATGGGATGCCCCACCGACTCGTGGATCTGCAAGCCGAGCTGCGAGGAATCGAGCACGATGGTGAACTTCCCCTCCGGACACTGCGGCGCCTGGTGCAGCGCTACGGCCTCCTCGCCGATGCGGCGCGCGTTCTCCTCGAGCTTCAGTTCGTCGATCAGCTCATAGCCCTTGTTCTGATACTGCCCGCCGAAGGAGTTGGGGAAACTGCGCTTCTGGATCTCCGTGCCCGCGAAGGAATAGGCGGCGTAGCCCGCGCCAGTGATGTACTTCGTCTGATGGATGTCGGAGCCTTCCGACGAGTAGAACCACTGCTCGCATCGGCGGAAGCTCAGGCCGGTCTCCGCCAGCGTCACGCCTTTCACCGCGCACAGCTCGGAATCGATTTTCAGCAGGAGCGCCAGGTGGTCTTCGACCGAGAGGGTGAAGGGATCGATGCGGCAGGGCGTGGCCCACTCGTCGGTGACCGCCTTCTCCGGGGCCAGGCGGACGTCGTACTGCTTGACTCGCGCCGAGGCCCTGGCGATCGCGACCGCCTTCGCCGCCGTGACCTCCACCGACTCGCACTTCAGGTCGTCGGTCGCGGCGAATCCCCAGGCGCCGTCGGCGATCACCCGGACGCCCACGCCCAGCGACTCGCCATCCGACGCGCTCCCCACCTTGCCGTTCTTCGTCGCGAGCGAGCGCGCGCGCTCGTCCACGATGCGCACGTCGGCATAGCTCGCCCCGCGCAGGTTGGCGACGTTCAGCGCCCAGGAGGCGATTTCTTTCATGCTCATGGCAAGCGAAAGATGATAAACGATAAACGAAAACCGCGGGAGATGCCGAGGCAACCGTAGAGACGTAGCGCGCTACGTCTCTACCAGCCCTTGGGCGCGACCCGCCCCAGGTGAGAGAATCAACGTTTCACACCACTGACGCCCGCAGCGACAGGGGCTGACGCGAATGTCAAGAAAGCCAGCGTTCATCAAATCGGTCAACATCGAAGACGGCATGCCCACCGTCGAGGAAGCCCTCCGCCGGCTGGAGCGCGAGTTGAGCCCGGCGCGAGCCGCGAAAGTCACCGCTCTTCGGGTGATCCATGGCTACGGCTCCAGTGGCGTGGGCGGCGCCTTGCGCGTGGCCATTCAGCTGCGGCTGCGCGAGCTGCAGCAAAGCGGCACAATCCAGGAAGTCATCTACGGTGAGGACTGGCGCATCTCCGATGAAGCTTCCTGGAAGTGGCTGCAACGCTATCCGGAGTGGAAGAAGGACTCCGATCTGGGCCGCCAGAACAAGGGAATCTCGATCGTCATCTTGTGAGGGATGCGGAGTCGCCGAGACGTGGCATGCCACGTCTCTACGGCGCGGAAGCCGACACCACGCAAACAAGAAGGGCGGCGCGAGCCGCCCTTCTCTGTGCACCTCTGTGGCTCTGTGTCCCTGTGATAGGTGTTACGTCCCCTCACTCCACGACGCCAGGTACTCTTCCTGCTCCGGCGTGAGACGATCGATCTTGACCCCCATGGACTCGAGCTTCAGCTTCGCCACGCGCTTATCCAGCTCCGCGGGTACGGGGAAGACTTTCTTCTCCAGCTCTTTGTGGTTCTTCACCAGGTAGTCCACGCACAGCGCCTGGTTGGCAAAGCTCATATCCATGACCGAGGCGGGATGGCCCTCGGCGGCGGCCAGGTTGATGAGCCGCCCTTCGCCCAGCAGGTAGATCTTCTTGCCGTCCTTGAGCGCGAACTCCTCGACGAACTCGCGGGTGGGCCGCCGCGCGGAGGCCAGCTTGCCCAGCGCCGGGATATCGATCTCCACGTTGAAGTGGCCGGAGTTGGCGACGATGGCGCCGTTCTTCATGACCTCGAAGTGGTCCTTGACGATGACGTTCTTGTTGCCGGTGACGGTGACGAAGACGTCGCCGATCTTCGCTGCCTCGCTCATGGACATCACGCGGAAGCCGTCCATCACCGCCTCCAGCGCTTTGGTGGGATCCACTTCGGTGACGATCACGTCCGCGCCCATGCCCTTGGCGCGCGAGGCCAGGCCCTTGCCGCACCAGCCATAGCCGGCGATCACAAACTTCGAGCCTGCTATCAGCATGTTGGTGGAGCGGATGACGCCGTCGAGCGTGGACTGCCCGGTGCCGTAGCGGTTGTCGAACAGGTGCTTGGTGTCGGCGTCGTTCACGGCCACGATGGGATAGCGCAGCACGCCTTCCTTGGCCATGGCCCGCAGCCGGATCACGCCCGTGGTGGTCTCCTCGGTGCCGCCCAGGATGCCGTCGGCCACGTCCTTGCGCTTGGTGAGCACCGTGGTCACCAGGTCGGCGCCGTCATCCATGGTGATGTGGGGTTTGTGGTCGAGCGCCGCCAGGATGTGCTGGTAGTAGCTCTCGCTGTCCTCGCCCTTGATGGCGAACACCGGGATGCTGTAGTCGCGCACCAGCGAAGCCGCCACGTCGTCCTGGGTGGACAAGGGGTTGGAGGCGCACACCACCACGTCCGCCCCGCCATCGCGCAGCGTGATGGCCAGGTTCGCGGTCTCGGTGGTCACGTGCAGGCAGGCGGAGATGCGGATGCCCTTCAGCGGCGCGTTCCTGATGAATTCCTTGCGGATGATCTGCAGCACCGGCATGGACTGGTTGGCCCACTCGATGCGCTTCTTGCCCTGGTCCGCCAGCTCCAGATTTTTGATGTCGCACTTCACTTGGGTTGCAGTAGTCATGATGGCTTCTTTCCGCGCTTTCGCGTCAATAATTCCCGGGATTCGTGCATGCGTGGCCCGGACTGGGTCCAGAACCACACTAGGATACTAGAAGGGGGGAAGCGTGGGGCGCATATCGCCGCGCCCCGTGGCGAAGGTTACTTGGCCGGTGTGCTGGATCCCGTCTTGACCGTCGCGGCGCTAGCCTGCTCGCGCAGCTTGGCCGCTTTGTCGGTCGCCTCCCAGGTAAAGTCTGGGTCGTTGCGCCCGAAGTGGCCGTAGGCCGCGGTCTTGCGGTAGATGGGCCGGCTCAGTCGCAGCGATTCGATGATCCCCTTGGGCGTGAGCTGGAAGTTCGCGCGCACCAGTTCTTCCAGCTTTCCGGTGGAAAGGTCGCTGGTACCGAACGTATCCACCAGGACGCTCACCGGCTCAGCCACGCCGATGGCATAAGCAAGCTGCACTTCGCAGCGCTCCGCCAGTCCGGCTGCAACGATGTTCTTGGCGATGTAGCGCGCCACGTAGGCGCCGGAGCGGTCCACCTTGGTCGGGTCCTTGCCACTGAAGCAACCGCCGCCGTGGCGGCCCATGCCGCCGTAGCTGTCCACGATGATCTTGCGCCCGGTGAGCCCGGTGTCGCCCATGGGTCCGCCGACTACGAAACGTCCGGTGGGATTGATGTGGTACTTGGTGTCCTGATCGAGCAGGTGCGCGGGAAGGGCGGCCTGGATGACGTGCTTGAGGATGTCGGAGTGCAGCTTCTCGTTGTCCACGGTCTCCGAGTGCTGGCTGGAGACGACCACGGCGTCGATGCGCTGCGGCTTGTGATTGCCGTCGTATTCCACGGTGACCTGCGATTTTCCGTCCGGCCGCAGGAACTCGAGTTGGCCGCTCTTGCGCACTTCCGCCAGCCGCATGGTCAGCTTGTGCGCCAGCAGGATGGCCGTGGGCATGTACTCGGGATTCTCGTTCGAGGCGTAGCCGAACATCATGCCCTGGTCGCCGGCGCCGCCCGGGTCCACACCCTGCTTGATGTCCGGCGACTGCTCGTGGATGGAAGAGATGACCGAGCAGGTCTGGGCGTCGAAGCCGTAGCTGGCGTCGGTGTAGCCCACCGACTTCACCGTGCCGCGCACGATGGCGGGAAAGTCCACATAGGCCTTGGTGGTGATCTCGCCGGCGATGAAAGCCAGGCCGGTGGTCAAAAGCGTCTCGCAGGCCACGCGGCTGTGCGGGTCCTCGGCCA